>JAQIBZ010000603.1 GCA_027858815.1 Desulfobacteraceae bacterium | reverse complement strand
TCATTGCGAGGGAGGTACGACCGAAGCAATCTCATTATCGACAGGGGGATTACTTTGTCGTTCGTTCCTCACTCCGCGTAATGACAACCATGATTTTGAAGTTTTCGTTCAGGCACTATTTATAATATCCGGATGGTTAACTCTGATCCATCAACTGTGCCCGGAGTATAAATTATTAACCGTGTTTTGATAGAAATTTTCCTTATCAATATACATCCGCTGATCTGCGATTTTCATTACTTTTTCAGGCGGTACCTCGTCTGAGCCTCCCATGCCGATACTGAACCGAATCGGGATAGAAATTTTCTCATTATTTTTTTTCGCAAATGTAAGGAAAAGTTTTTCCTCTTCTCGTCGGATTCTGTCAACTGCAGCCTTGGCCTCTCCGCTGTCGGTGGATGCCAGAAGGATGATGAATTCGTCTCCCCCCATTCTGGATAAAGTATCGGTCTCCCTGCAAATGGATGAAAGCATATCAGCCACGCGTTTAATCATTTCATCGCCTTTGTCATGGCCAAAGTTATCATTGACCCGTTTAAGTCCGTTGATATCGATCATCAGAATTGAGAAATATATCTCGGGAAATAAATTTGAATTCTTAATAGTATTTTTTAATCTCCGGTCAAAGAACGTACGGTTGGCAATACCGGTCATTCCATCCGTGTTTGCGGTTGTTTCAAGTTTTTGCATCAGAATTTTATTGTGAGCCGCAGCCGATACCTGGGCAAGGAAGATAGAAATGACTTTATTTGTCGTCGGATCCATCTTCTGGCCTTTGATAATGATTTTTCCAATAATTCGATTATCCCCGATCTGCATCGGCAGGAGCGTCCAAAAGGGTACGCGTGTTGCCTTGCTTGCATCAGTAACCGGCAGTTTTTTCATGAGCACCTGATTAATGTTATGGCCGGTCAGGTGCTGCCGGTTTTCGATGATGGTGCCTTGTTCTTTTTCAGATATACCGATAAAAGCCCCGCTTTCGAGTACTTCAGACCGTTCACCTTCATGTATGATCCCGAATCCTAAATGCGGGAAAAGGGAGCGGAGTTGATTCAGCGTATCAGCAAACAGTTCATGCAGTTCTTCAATATCGTGAATGCGGGTGCTCGTTTCAAAAAAGGACAGGAAAATATGGTTTTGTTTTTCGATAATGGCACTGTTCTTTGAAATTTTATTGTTATTTTGTTTTACCTTTTCCAGTGCTTCGTTTAAATCCCGGGTCCGGATTTCAACTTTTTGTTCAAGGTCTTCAAGCAGTTTTGCGTTTTCAATAAACGGTCCTAGAACCGCGCCAATATTTTTAAATACCATTTTTTCCGGTTTGGCATATGACCGGTCATTGAGTTTGCTACCGATCAGCACAAGGCTGAGGATTCGGGATTGAGAGAAAATGGGTATGATGATGCCGGACTGGAGGAGTCGGTCATCGGAATCGTTGGCAACCTGTAATTCATTCATCCATCGGTCAAGCATTGATTGGGAGACCAGCCTTGTCCGGGCAGCAGCAATTTTTTTTAATATCGGGTGGGTGGCTGAAATGCTGAAGGGAATTTCTCCGGATGGGATCTCTGACGGTTTGTTGAAAAGCCCTGAATAAGGCCTCGGGTTCATTGTTTGCCACCCTTTATACACACCATTGTCCGTGTCGGCAAAAATCATTGCACATCGGGAGTTTGAAAACATCTTGAAAAGCCAGTTGCAGATTTCCAGATGGATTTTATTTAAGTGATGAATTTCCGATAAGGTGTAAATCAGAGCATATAGTTCTTTCTGGAGCTGGCTTGATGATCGTTTTAAAAATAAACTTAAAAATGCGTCCCAGATTCGATAAACAGGATGATACAAAAGTGCGACGATGATAATGCCCAGAACCAGCTTTAATTGATAAGAATTGTCAGGAAGAAAGATTGCGGGAACAAACGCGGCGAAAGTAATAATCGACAGATGCCCGACCACAGAAATCACGGCCCGCAACTGCTGCATGGCAATCCTTAAATTATATTTAAATAACCCGTAAGCCAGAAGAAACAGAGAAATAAAAGTGAATGTCCCAAGAGGATAGACTTCATATCCATACATGGCGGGGGTGTTGGTAAGGCTCAGAATCGCAGTGCAGACAAATCCCAGTAAAAGAAACTTAATCGTATCTTTTTTATGCGTGTTACTGGTTTGCCGATAAGACTGAAACAGTATAAAAATGCAGTATATGGTGGCAGCCATCCAGAGGGTACTCATCAGGTCGTACATAATGGCTTTTTTTGCAAAAAAACCCCAGTAATATGTGTATATTCCATGAAAATAATAGTTTGTCGGTGTAAACAGTGCCATTACGACGCCAACCCCGTATGACAGATAAACGATCCACCAGTTGTCTTTTTTTTCACACACAAGGTAAGCCAGGTGAAGGTTGGCTCCCAGCTGAACCAGTGCCAGCATGAAATGGTCAACTCTTGAAACAAACAGAGCGGTTTGGGGGTCCGTGATGATTCCCAGTAAAAAAATATCCAGGTTCAGCCCTGCAAATGCCAGGCATATAATTGAAAACAGCAGGGTCTCGGTCCGTGTCTGTTCCAGAGTCAGGACAAAAATGGATAAAAAAGCAGCACTTAAAAGTGTCAGCAGTGGCGGAAGGCCATAAGGGACGATTCGGTCAACAATATATCCGGGGCTGAAATCTCGGCACAGCCAGATGCAGCCGGCAAGCAAAGAGATATAGATCACCGCCAGAAAGGATCGCAAAATTCCGGCAAGCAGTTGTTTGTTTGTGTATGCGGTAAATGTTTTATTCATTAATTATTGTATGTTGTATTTCAAATGGTTATAACTTTTATATCAATAAACAGCTACAATGTAAAAGGATATATTGATTTTCTCAAAAGTGTTTGTATGATAGTTTACTTTAGTTATAGCGATTATTCTATTGATAACTTTTTTTTGAGAAGTTATTATGTACCTTCGGTAAAATTATTCAATATAGATACCAATTTGTATGTCTGAAAAAGAAGTCGTTTATATCGTTAAAATTAATATTAAGCAGGGTTTAAAGCAAAGCAAAGGAAAGGATTGAATATGAAAAAAATGGGTTTGTTTGTTCTTTTAATTAGTATTTGTTTTATTGTCGGGTGCGCTATGCCGTATTCCCCTGGAGCATTTTATTCAAAAATTGATACACCAATTGAGGCTAGCGGGATGGAGATTGGTTCAAAGACTGGTACCTCTACGATGGTAAATTATGCCGGTGCGGTGGCCATGGGAGACGCCAGTATTATAGCTGCAGCTAAAAGTGCTGGTATTACGAAAATTAAAACAATAGATGTTCATTATGACAGCATTATGGGTATTATCAATACCACCACTACAACGATTACCGGTGATTAACGCTTTATAATTCTTTGCCCTGCGTTTTAACGATGAAAGGAGCTATTACGGTATTTTGCTGTGATAGCTCCTTTTATTTTTTGACTGAATATAACGGAAATCGTTTTTATTGTTTCAGGTGTGTTTGAGCAGGATCGTTGATAGCTTATCGGTATGTCCATAAAAAAAATGATCTGCCCCGTTAATCACCGCAAACCCTGTTGCCGGGTTCCATGTATGAACTAATTTTTCAACCACATCCGGCGGCGCATATTCATCGCGGCTACCGGTGACCACCAGTTTCAAATTCGGGATGGGGGGTGCGGGTTCAAACTTCATCATGGCAGTCGGCGGAGATACCATAATCACGGAATCTGTCGTTATCCTGTCAACCATTTGCGCAATCACCCAGCTTCCAAATGAATATCCTGCAAGATCAATGGCCTGCAGATTCTTTTCTTTTAAAAAGTTAAACGCAGCCACAACATCTGCCTGTTCACCGTTTCCGTCATCATAGCTGCCGGTGCTTTTGCCCATTCCCCTGAAGTTAAACCGTAAGGTTGTATGCCCCTTTTTTTGGTAGGTATTTTGAATGGTTTCCACGACAATATTAGACATATCTCCGCCATAAAGCGGATGCGGGTGGGTGATGACCACGCCTCGGCCGGTTGTTCCCTCGAAAAGTAGCCCTTCAAGGATAATGCCATGGTCGCTGTTAAATGCAACGCGTTGTTCGGACATTAATTTTTCTCCGGTTGGCGTAATATCCTTATTATGCTATCTCCCAGAACTTTTTTCTGCCAGTTTTTGAGCACCGGTATTTTATTTAGATCATCAGTGTTTTTTGGATTGGATTCGGCAATGGTTTTTAATGTTGTATTATTAATCAGCACACCCGGATCCATTTCAAGGTCTGCCGCCTTTTGTTCTCGCCACAGTTTAAGGACTTTGAACCTGTCGGATGCATCATTGCTGATTCGTCTGGAACGTTGCCTCGGGTAACGGGGAAGGTCGCTTTCGGGTATGGCCAACGCTGTTTTGACATGTCGGAGTATCGGGCTGCCATACATGTTTATTTGTTTTGGGCTCAGCGAATGGGTTTTAATCAGCTGGTCCATGGTTTTGGGTATGGTCGTGGCAATTTCTGTTAAAGTGGCATTTCCGATGACTTTAAAAAGAGGCCGGTCTTTGTCTTCTGCCAGCTTCAGCCTGAACTCCAGCAAAGCTTCAAGCACTGCAAGACTTCGGCGTTCAAGACGTCCGGAGCCTTTTATTTTCAAAAATAAGGGCCGTTCATTTACGGGGCCGGATCTGACCAGCGTCAGGTCACGGCATTCTTCTTCAACCCAGTCAAGGCGACCTTTTTCCGCCAGTTCTTTTTTTTGAATATCATAAAGCGGGATTAAATATTGTACATCCTTGGCTGCATATGCAATCATCGGTTCGGGCAGGGGTCGTTGGGACCAGTCTTTTTTCTGATATTTTTTTTCTAGTGAAATGCCAAACCGATTTTGCAGAACCGTATTTAAGCCGGTCTCGGCATTGCCCAGAAAACGGCTGGCAAGTTCGGTATCAAATAGATTATGCATGGCGATCTGATAGTCCCGGTATAGACTCCGGACATCGTAATCCGCACCATGGAATATTTTAGTAATGTTCGGGTCAGACAAAATTTGTGCCAATGGGGACAGATCCGGGATGGATAAGGGGTCGATGATATAGTTTGATGAAGCGCTCGCCGCCTGGATCAGGCAGACCTTTTCTTTAAAATGAAACATGGAGTCTGCTTCCAGGTCGAAAGCGACCAGGGTTTGTCTGCGAAAGTCTTCAATCAGATCGTTTAAGCCGGGTGCGGAATTTACATAAACAAGTTTGTCAGGAGCTGAATTTAGCATATTATTTTATCATCGGATCGTTTTGGGTTTATATTTACCTTGACCTTAATAGTCATTTTTCATAAATTTTGATGGCTTCGTAAAAGCCAAACTCAATTCTAACACTATAAATTTTAAACGAAAGAATCGTCAATGATCAATATCACTTTTCCGGATGGAAATGTAAAGCAGTTTGAAGCACCAACGGATGGATTTGCCGTAGCGGCCTCGATATCCGAGGGTTTTGCACGTAATTGTGTGGCAATGGAGATAGATGGCATGCTCCTTGATTTGAGTGCACAGATTGACAAAGATACCTCTGTCAGTTTTTTGACCTCCAAAGATGAGCAGGCATTGGAAATAATGCGTCACAGTGCCGCGCATGTAATGGCCCAGGCGATCCTCAATCTTTACCCGAAAGCCAAATTGACCATCGGGCCGACCGTGGAAAACGGATTTTATTATGATATCGATATGGAACCGATATCTGAAGATGATTTTCCCAAGATTGAAGCGGAAATTAAAAAAATTATCAAAGCAAAAATTCCCATTGTCCGCCGTGAAGTTGCAAAACAGGAAGCTGTCGAGTTTTACAAAGACGAACCGTATAAGCTTGAAATGATTGCAGGCCTTGATGACGGCACTATTTCATTTTATTCCCAGGGTGAGTTTACGGATCTGTGCCGGGGGCCGCATGTGCCGAACACCGGTTATATAAAAGCAATCAAGTTGATGAAGGTTTCCGGGGCCTATTGGCGTGCAGATCCGGCAAACCCACAACTGCAGCGGATATACGGTACAGCGTTTTTTGATAAGAAGGAACTGAAAAAATACCTGAATTTTCTTGAAGAAGCCCGAAAACGGGATCATCGTAAAATCGGCGCGGCGCTGGATTTGTTTAGTTTTCATGATGAAGCGCCCGGGATGCCATTTTTTCATCCCAATGGAATGGAAATCTGGAACGCACTTTTGGACTACTGGCGGGAAGAGCATCGGGTCGCCGGGTATGTGGAAACCAAAACGCCGCTTATTTTAAACCGGAGTTTGTGGGAGCAGAGCGGGCATTGGGAAAACTACCGGGATAATATGTATACCGTGGTGATTGATGAAACCGAATCTGCGATCAAGCCCATGAATTGCCCCGGCGGTATGTTGCTGTACAAGCGGAAACGGCATTCTTATAAAGACTTGCCCCTCCGGGCTGGAGAAGTCGGCCTGGTTCATCGCCATGAACTTTCCGGTGTATTGTCCGGCCTGTTTCGGGTCCGGGCATTCCATCAGGATGACGCCCATATCTTCATGACGCCTGATCAGATAAAAGATGAAATTATCGGGGTGCTTCGTCTGGTAGAGCGTATGTACAAAACATTCGGTTTAGGGTTTCATCTGGAACTTTCCACACGTCCGAAAAAATCCATCGGCAGCGATGAACAATGGGAAAGTGCGACCTACGGGCTGAGCAGTGCCCTGGATGAATATGGTCTGGAGTATAAGATTAATGAAGGGGATGGCGCGTTTTACGGGCCAAAAATAGATATTCACATCAATGATGCCATCGGCCGGACCTGGCAGTGCGGCACCATTCAGCTGGATATGTCTTTGCCGGAACGATTTGATCTTTCATACATAGGGGCGGATAATGACAAGCATCGGCCGGTTATGATTCACCGGGTGATTTACGGATCTATTGAACGGTTTTTGGGAATTCTCATTGAACATTTTGCCGGAAAATTTCCCCTTTGGCTGGCTCCGGTTCAGATAGTGATTCTGCCCATTAATGATGATCTGGCACCCTTTGCCGAAAAACTTCACCGGACATTTGAAAAAGCCGGCCTGCGGTCTTCGGTGGATGGTCGTACTGAAAGTTTAAAGAAGAAAGTTAGAGAAGCCCAGTTAAACCAAATCCCGCTGATTATTACTGCCGGTGAAAAGGAACGGGAAAATGGAACACTTTCCGTTCGGACGCTGGACGGCAAGATTCGGTTTGGGGTTTCGGCGGCGGAATTTATAAAGTCAGCCAATGAGAATATTGTTGCCAGAAACCTGGAGTTGGATATGTTCGGCGATTAGTGGATTTTTAAATTCATCATTCTTTACATAATGATAAAAACCCCGGATCAGCAATGATGATTCGGGTTTTTTTTAGTATGTAATATTTAACTGAGTTAAAATCGTAGAGTTTGGATTTTTTTATTTAAACGCTGCATATTGTTGTTGCCTGAATTTTTCATGGAGTGTTGCATAGTTATTGAACTGTTTCTATGTATCACCAGCATATTGTGTCAGTCAAAAAAACAGAATGCAATCGACTGTTCAAATTTCTCAAGGATCAGTTCCTGCCAACCATACATTCTGCCAATCGAATATTTTGAATAAAATGAGAGCTTCGTATGTAAATCTCTGTTGATATGCAATTGCATGTACTTCATTCATGTTTTTTGGAAAACCACGGGATAAATGCACTGGTGCTTGACACATATTGCTGATATTCTGGGTTATCGGCAAATTCCGTTTCCTCCATCAATGTGACGCCGGTTAGTTTTAATAAGGTATAGGTGATCAGCAAGGGGCTGATGATGGTCCAGATTCCCCAGGGCGTTGACAGTACGATGACAAAAATTCCCCACCAGATCAGTGATTCCCCGAAATAATTGGGATGCCGACTATATCGCCAGAGGCCGGCATTCATTATTTTTCCTTTATTGACATGGTTTTTAATAAATACAGATAATTGGTAGTCAGCTATAGACTCAATGATAAATCCGGTAATCCAGATTATTATGCCGGCAAAATCAAAGAATGTAAGCCGTGCGGGAAGTGCGGCAACCTGCCCATATTGAATACCAAGTGAAATGGCCCATTGAAACAATGCCTGAATTAAAAAAACTTTAAACAGGCTGATAAGCCAGAAGTTTGGTCCGTGTTTTTCCCGCCACTGGGCATAACGGGGATCTTCGCCCTTTCCCCGGTTGCGGGTGCTCATGTGGATAAACAGCCGCAGACCCCAGAAGGTGACCAGCATCGCGAGAATTATTTTTCGGACAATAAAGCCATCAGTGATAAAAAAGGTCAGCCAGGCAATGAGAACAAATCCAAGTCCCCAGAAACTGTCCGCAATGGTCACGTTGTTGCGGACCAAGCTGACCACCCATCCGGCAGTCATTAAAACAGCAGCGGCTGCAAGATTTATAAAAAAAAGCGAAAGATAGTTTTCCATAGATTTTCTCCCGGGTATTTATTTTACAGCCAGCGGGTCATGAAAAGGTTTTCCCTGGGACCGGCGTTCAATGGCCTGCCGTATTTCCCGGTGAATACCGCCGCTGAGGGGATATGAAAGAGCGATACAAAATCCGGCGGTGTTGCACAGGCAAGGAACTAAAGCGTAGAGAATTCGCAAGGTCATCACTACCGATTCCGGCTGTTTGACATTGGGAACATAACCTGCTGCTCCGAGCAGGGCCAGGCCGGCGCCGACCCCAACGGCTGCTGCCAGTTTTTTTGCAATCGACCAGAGGCCGATATAAAGTCCTTCCCGCCGTTCGCCGGAGATGAGTTCATCATAATCAATGACATCCGCCTGAATGGCGGAAGGTATGGCCAGGGTGGCACCGAATCCGATTCCGGATAACACCACCAGCATTCCGTAAATAATTTCATCTCCGGGTCCGAGTAAGAAAACGCCGAAAAACGCCCCAGTATTCAGGGCCATGGATGCCAGCCACACGGGTTTTTTACCAACTTTTCCGGAGCCATAGACCCACATGGGCAGAAAAAGGATTCCAGTGGCAAAATAAAGAAGCAGAAACAGGTCGGCGCGGGGAGAATGGAGCACATATTCAACATAATAAAGAATGAGCGTCGCAGGTAGATTGTTTCCGATTGCGCTGATTGTATAAGATATGAGCAGGATGCGAAATGGACGATTTTTAAGACTGGAAATGATACGCGTAACGAAGCTGTCGGTGCTTACGGCGATTTGTACTGCTTTTTCCCGAAAAGACAAGACGCACCACAGGGTGGCCGCAAGAATGAGCGGTGTATAGACAAGTGAGAGAACGAAAAAGGTGGTTCGTTCTCCGTCCGGTGTATCCGGAATGTTTAACAGCCATTTGGCTGTGGCCGGAGATGCCGCGGCGGCCAGAGTTCCGGCAATCAGGGCGCCGTCCCGGATGCTGAAAAGGGTGGTCCTTTCATCATAATCAAAGGTCAGTTCCGGGCCTAGGGCTTCATAGGGAACAATAACCACCGTCCAGCACAGAAATAGTAAAAATATCAGAATCATGAACCAGAGCGTGGCGGCATCGGCCCCTATGTTCGGGGGATTAAACAAAAGCAAGATGGCAACGGCTGTAAACAGGGAGCCGGCCGCAATCAGGGGGCGTCGGCGACCAAAGGGCGTTTTGAGACGGTCGGATATGAGGCCGATGGCCGGGTCGGTCACTGCGTCAAAAAGGCGGACAATCAGCAGAATGATTCCCAGGGCTGAAATATGGACACCGACAACATCTGTATAGAATTTCGGGATATAGACATACACGGGAATCCCGACCACTGCCAGGGCGAATGCCGGTGCCGCGTAAGCAAGTTTTTGGGTGACGGAAAGAGATTTCAATTCTTTTAAACTCCCGGTTTTTTACTTCCCAAGCAGCCTGTTGCGAAAGTCAATGTCGACGGGATTCTTCCCGATCCAGATGGAAAAAAAGGCGGCTGAATATTCCGCTCCCGGAACCACTCCTAAAGATTTGCCGTTTAAGGCCAGATCGGTCCCAGTCCCGGAATATAGGTTGCCGTATATTCATCTCCGGGTTCTACATCCTTATATAAATTGTTCAGTTGGCGAATTTGCGGCTGCAAAACCCTGAATCGATCCGAAGATACGTTCTGTTCAATTATTTCCGTGGTGGCGTCTGCGAAATCTTCAGCGGAAATCGCATGGAAATAATGGAGTACCAGACGCCGCTCCACATTGCCCAGCGCATCTTTATTCGAAAAATCTTCATTCAGATAAAATGCGCCGACATATGCCTTAATGAAAATCATGTATCGCAAAAGGCCGGTCCCGCGCAGCGTTGTTTTTTTGCCGTTAACGACAGCGCTGTTATCAAAATCGACACCTTCAATCATCGAACTGTACGCTGTGACGGATAATAATAAAAGGATTGCAGCATATAAGATTATATTTTGAAGTTTCGATATCATGCTCAATATCTTCCTGTTCGGATGTTCATCGACTGGTCATCATAAATACAAAAAGCACTTCGTTAATTATGGTTTCTATATATCCTGCCTGTCCAGTACCTGGCGAATGCTCTGTGCAATTTCTTGTCTGGAAAACGGTTTCATGACAAGAGCAGAGATACCCAATGTTCTGGCTTTTTCTTCATCGATGATCGGGTTAAATCCGGTGCAGATAATGACCGGAAAATCCGGACGGATGCGCATGATTTCATTGGCCAGATCCACTCCGGTCATCTTCGGCATGGTCATGTCGGTAATAACAAGATCGTATGTATCCGGATTGGAACGGAACATTTCCAGGCCAGCTGTCGGTGAGATCGTTGCGTATACATCATATCCCAGGCTTTTTAGAATCTGCTGTCCCAGTTCCATAACAGCTTCTTCATCATCCACAAAAAGGATGGTTTCATTGCCTGTGGGAATATTGGTTTTCGAGTCTGCCGTTATTTCAGGTGTCCGGGCTGTTTTTGGCAATAAAATGGAAAAAATGGTTCCTTTGTCAGGCTGGCTTTCAACAGAAATTAACCCTGAATGATTTTTAATAATACCGTGAACCACGGATAGCCCCATGCCGGAACCTTGTCCGACGGTTTTGGTGGTAAAATACGGGTCAAAGATCCGGTCGATGATTTCAGGATCAATTCCCGGACCTGTATCACTGATAATTATTTTTACATATTCGCCCGGTTCGATATCTGGATCGACACCAGTGGATGCAAAGCCTGAAACGAAGGATTTGACTTTTACAGTAAGGGTCCCGCCGGTCTGTTCCATTGCCTGTGAAGCATTGATGCAGAGGTTCATCATGACCTGATGGATTTGAACCGGATCGGCAAAAACGATTTCTCCTCCGTCGTCAATATCTGTGCGAAGATCAATGGAGCGGGGTATGGATGAACGTAAAAAATGTATTGCGTCTTTAATGACCGGAACTATGGCCGTGGGCTTTAAGTCCTGCTTTGTTTTGCGGCTAAACGCCAGAAGCTGGCTGACGATATCTTTTGCCCGTAAACCCGCTGATATGATTTCTTTGAGATTCCAATGCGAGGCATTGCTTTCGGGTACATTATCCAATGCCAGTTCGGTGTTGCCGATAATGATAGAGAGGATATTGTTAAAATCATGTGCAATGCCTCCGGAAAGAGTTCCGATGGATTCCATTTTACGGGCCTGGCGTAATTGTTCTTCTAATTCAGTCTTTTCAGCTTCCGCCTGTATGCGGTCAGTGATGTCTCTGCCTGCACCGATGATGGCAATAACGTTTTTTTGCTCATCCAGCACTGCTGTATCTATCCATGCCAGCCATTTCCAGCCATGTTTGGTCATGGCGCGTTGTTCTACATAGGCCTGGTAAGGCGGCTGATACAACGATTCCATTGTTTTTGCCGTGCGCTTTTGATCATCTCCATGCACCAGAGGCAAGAAATTTTTACCCAGTAACTCATTTTCGGTTTTGCCAAACATCTCACAATAAGATGGACTGACAAACTCGAATTTCCCCTCAAGGTCAACCTTGACCACGAGATCGGTCTGGTTTTCCACAAGCAATCGGTATTTTTCTTCACTTTCCCGAAGCTCATCCTCAATCCGTTTGCGTTCGGCAAGTTCTGTTTTCAGTTCGTCTGTTTTCTGGTTCACTGCTTTTTTGAGAGATCGGTTCCACATGGCACCAAAGAAAATGATCAGACCACTGACAAATGAAATCCCGACCAAAACAATCCAAAAAAATTTGTTTCTGAATATGGAGTTTTCTTTCAGATGAATCCATGTTTCTAAAATTTTATCTTTTTTATTCTGCGGGATACGGACTAATGCTTTTCCCACAATGCTGTTAAGCTCCGGCCAGTCATTGCGCGAAGCAAAGGAAAGCCGGGTGTAATAACCGGATTCACCGGCCACGCGAAGGTTTGTAATCCCCTGTTTTTCTATATAATAGAGGGCCACCGGAAGCGTTGCCACCAAGGCGTCGGATATGCCCAGAGCCACTTTTTTAAGTGCTGTCGTTAAATCAGGTGTCAGGTCAAGTTGAATGCCGGGAAAATCTGCTTCAAGAAATTCCTGCCAGGCATAGGATTTAACAATGGAAACCCGCATGGACGAAAGGTCTTCAAGAGCAAGTAATCCTTGTACGTTCGCTCTGGTGATGATGACACCCGGAAAGACAAGGTGCGGATCAGCAAAGAGAAGATAGGTGGTTCGTTCCGAAGTTTGCGCAGCAGCGGGGAGTGCATCGATTTTTCCGGATCTGGCTTTTTCAAGCACTTCATTCCAGTCGTTGGAGTGGACAACCTGAAAGTTGATTCCGGTCTCATTTTGGACAAGCTGCATGATGTCGGCTGCGATGCCGGTATATTTGCCATTTGAATCAATCGATTCGATGGGTGGGAACTGAGGGTCGGGTCCGATTCGAATGACCGGGTGATCGGCAATCCATTTCTTTTCATGAGCGGTGAGCCAGTCTGAATCGTTTTTCGCATAACTATCTGCCTGGAAAAAGGGAACGGACAATAATAAAATAGCGACAATACCAATATAGAGCAGGTTTTGATATAAATGAATATCTGAACTTTTCATTCGGATAAAATCCTTCAAAAGCAAGGGAAAGTATCGTAAAATCTTTTCGTTGAATAACACAGCAGTTGAATGAACAATGACCAAAACCAATTAAATTATGCAAACCATTGTTCACATAGTGTATTTAAAGTAAAAAAAAAGCAACAGAAGAACGATTTCCATGATTATGCGATTGCGCTGTGTTCTTTTTTTTAAACTGACAACCTGGTTTTTACCCAACTTTTTGTTTTATAGTTCATTCGATTGATATAAGATAAAAAATGATTGGGTCGCAAAACTTATCAGTTGTAATCAAAGGAGTTGATTGTGAATTATTTTATCTCCTCAACCTTTTTAAAAGTTGCCGGTTGTTCCATCATCATTTTTATTTTTCTTGATCTGGTATGGCTGTCTGTTGTGGCGCGCTCAATCTATTTTAAGCAGATGAGTTATCTGGCAGTGATCGAAAATAACCGGATTGTATTTAATCTGCCTGTCGGGCTGTCGGTTCAGGCTATTATCGCCCTTGGTCTGGCAGTATTTATATCCCTTGGGCTGCTGGTAGAAAATAACCTGCCCACTTCTTTGTGCGTCGGCGCATTTGCCGGATTTGTGATGTATTGTACCTATGACCTGACCAACCTTTCCTTTGTCAGGAATTACCCTGTGCCCATAACAATTATTGATATTGCATGGGGAACGGCCCAGGGAATTTTTGCCGGATTTTATGTGTTTTACCTGACCCGTTATTTTTCATCATAAGTGCCAGCTAGGCCGCTTGGTTATCTTTTGTTGCAAAGTCAGCAAATACAAAAATTACCGTCTTGCATATATCTGATGAAAAAGTCCTGACCAGCGAAAGGTGATAACCCTAATGATGCCCGTATTATTTATTTCTCACGGTCCGCCGACAATTTTATTGATGGATACGCCTGTTCGTTCCTTTCTGAAACAACTGGGCGGACAAATCCCTACACCCAGATCGATCCTGTGTATATCCGCGCACTGGGAAGCCAGCAAGCCCAATGTAAGCTCGGGCGCTCAAGCCGAACTCATTTATGATTTTGGCGGCCCGCCACAATTGTTTGAGCAAACGTATTCAGCCCCCGGAGCCCCTGACCTGGCAGATGAAACATGCAAGCTGCTGGCTGCTGCAGGGATTGATGCGGGAAAAAACCCGGACAGAGGTTTGGATCATGGGGCCTGGATACCGCTTAAGTTAATGTTTCCAAAAGCAGACATCCCGATCGTTCAGCTTTCGGTTCAAACTGAAAAAGATACATCTCACCATTTTGAGCTCGGTAAAGCACTGCGGCCTTTGCGTCAAAAGGGAGTGCTGATAATTGGCAGCGGCGGGGCGGTTCATAATCTTTATGACATTCAGGGGCATAAAATCAATGATGCCCCGGTCGATTATACGGTCGCATTTGATCAATGGCTTTTTGAAAAAATAACCTCCGGACAGATCAAGGATTTGATCGATTATAAAAAATTTGCACCAGAACCGGAACAGAGTCACCCGTTTCCTGCCGAACATTTTCTGCCTCTGTTTGTTTGCCTGGGTGCAAGCCGTCAAGAAGAAAAAGCAACCCGGATTCACCAGGGGTTTATGTACGGTACTCTTTCAATGGCAGCCTATCAGTGGTAAAATGCTGACTATAAATCCTGTCAAATTTATCAAAACTTTTCCAAATAGAGAGATATCCAATGAAAGCAAACCTGCTGAAAAATCTGATGAACATCTGGCCACCCTTCATGGGGGCCGGGATAAAAATTTTGCGGATTGCTGACGATTACCGGGAGGTGGAAGTCACGCTGAAAATGAGATGGTTTAATAAAAATATTGTGGGAGCCCATTTTGGCGGGAGTTTATATGCCATGATAGACCCTTTCCATCTATTCCATGTGCGCCTGAAAAAGCGCGTATGCTTGCCAGGCGAAGAATAAATACAGGACTATTTATATTTGATGGCTTCGTAAAAAGTCCAAATTCTTTGTTGCGCTTCATCCTTCGTTTCTTCATGGTACGCTAAGTACAAATCATCACTCAGGATTTGCGCGCCTTGATTGGTGAAGCTTTTTTCTTTGCCATCGGAATCTGACTTTTTACGAGTTTGTTATATTTGGGATTTAAATGAAAAAGAAAAACAGATGTTAAAAAAAATTATTCCATTGTTTTTGCTCTTATTAACCGGATGCGTGGCGGTTCCGGATGGTATAACGACGATTACCGAATTTGATATTAACCGTTATTTAGGCAGGTGGTATGAAATAGCTCGTCTGGATCATTCTTTTGAGCGGGGGCTTGAAAATGTAACTGCTGATTACGACTTAAGAGATGACGGTGGTGTAAAAGTTATCAACCGGGGGTATGATCCGGCGACAGAAAAGTGGAAACAGGCAGAAGGAAAAGCTTATTTTGTCGGAGAATCAACTGCCGGACAATTGAAAGTCTCTTTTTTCGGTCCATTTTACGGGGGATATAATATTATTGCCCTGGATACTAAAGGGTATACCTATTCCATGGTATGCGGGCCGGATAGATC
>JAQIBZ010000546.1 GCA_027858815.1 Desulfobacteraceae bacterium | reverse complement strand
CATCTATTAATTGGAGAGGGAGAAGCAGGGCTTGAATATATTATCGATTCGTTAAATCGGGGAGACAAACTTCCTCAAATTGTTCAAAATAATATAAATGGGGGTCCATTCAGGGTAGCAGATCTCAATTCCCTTGCTTTGCCGCGACTCTATAACTGGGTTGATGTATCAAAATACTTAAAAGAAGATGCGGGTTACCCAGTTCAAACAAAAAGAGGCTGTCCGCTTCTTTGCACTTATTGTACATACCCCTCTATCGAGGGAAAACATTATAGATTTATTTCACCGGTGAGTGTGGCAGATGAGATAGAAGCCGCGTGTATTAGCGGAGTCAGAGATTTTGAATTTGTGGATTCGACTTTTAATCTACCACTTAATCACGCGAAAGCCGTTATCAATGAATTATCATCAAGAAATATCAGTGCCAATTTTGTTGGAGGCGGGATAAACCCGCTTAATCTTGATGAAGAATTATTAAACGCCATGAAGATGATCGGTTTTGATTCCGTTATGGCAACAGCTGAAAGTGGATCCGACAAAATGTTAGAATCCTATAAAAAGGGTTTTGATAGAAAAATTCTGGTTAAAACAGCTAAAATGCTAAACAACTGCGGTATGATATCCCTATGGAGTTTTCTGCTGGGTGGTCCCGGAGAAACGGAAAAGACCGTAGATGAAACTCTCAATTTTATCGATAAAAACATGGGTAAAAATAATATGGCATACATTATGTCAGGAGTTCGTATCTATCCTGGCAGTGAGATTTATAAACAGTGGCAGACTGGAAAATTAGATAAATCCGGTATTATTGTTCATGAAGAATCAGGAGATCTGTTTTATCACTCACCGCATATTGAAGCGGGAAGAATTAGAGAAAAAATTGCAGAATTCAGAAAAGGATACCCAAATATAATTTTGGGGGATGAGACCCAATCTCTCTTTACAGCCCTTGCGTTGACGTGTGCTCGAACCTTAAGATTCTCAAAACCTTACTGGCGTCATATTCCTCTGCTCAATTTATTAAAGCGGCCCCATACTCTCTTGAAAATTCGTAAATAATCATCAGAGTATCTTTTCTGTAGGATAGTATAGATTGTTATTATTCTGATTATGGCAATAAGTGCCTTGGCTAAAGAAAACTTCAGCAAATGAAATTTAATGATGAAAAATACCCGGTACCGAATCGAACAACAATTTGAAAATCTTGCGCGCGGAATTTGCCATCATCGGTTTAAAACGATTTTCCTGATGCTGGCATTAATCGGTGCCCAGCTTTCACAACTCCCCAACATCACCATCGACACTTCAACGGAATCCTTTTTACATAAACAAGATCCGGCATTACTTGCTTATAATGACTTTCGAGATCAGTTCGGCCGAGACGAAGTCATCATTATCGCTTTAAAACCAAATATAGTATTTGATATTGGCTTTTTGAACACGCTTCGGCAACTGCATATCGAATTAGAAGATAACGTCCCGTATCTTGAAAAGATTACCAGTCTTGTCAATGCCCGGGATACAAGGGGTGAGAAAGACACCTTGATTGTAGAAGATCTAATGGAGGAATGGCCGGATAATGAAGCGCAACTTGAAGCCATTAGACACCGTGCCGTGACAAACCCCATATATAACAATCTACTCCTTTCAGAAGACGGCAGCTTCACCACCATTATTATTCAAACTCAAAATTATTCTTCTCAAGGGATGGATATTGATGTCCTGGAAGGATTCGAAGAATTTGATCACTCATCCAGCACACCAGTAAATTTTGAACGTAAATATCTAACGGATGAAGAAAATTCTGAGGCGGTTCTTGCAGTCGAGCGGATCATTAAAAAATATCGATCTGAAAATCTTCAAATTTATCTGGCTGGAACACCGGTTGTAGCTCATTTTTTAAAGCTATCCACGATGTCGGATATGCTAAAATTTATGACGCTTGCCATCCTTGCGATTGCCGTAATTTTATACATCCTGTTCCGTAGAATTACGGGTGTAGTGCTCCCGCTGGTAATTGTTTTAATGTCACTTGCATCAACTATTAGTCTTATGGCCATCACCGGGATCTCCATAAAAGTACCAACGGTAATCTTACCGTCATTTATACTGGCAGTGGGTGTGGGCGATTCGGTTCATATCCTCTCCATTTTTTTTCATCAACTTCGCCAAACCGGCAATAAAGAAGAAGCAATTGCCTATGCTCTCCGCCATACCGGTTTGGCAATTGTAATGACAAGCATAACGACGGCTGCCGGTTTATTGTCTTTTTCCACTGCTGATGTGGCGCCGGTAGCTGAAATCGGCATTTTTGCGGCCGGTGGTGTCATGCTGGCATTGATGTATTCAATTATTCTGATGCCTGCTTTTCTATCGGTGATTCCATTAAGTCAGAAAAAAACGCAAAAGCTCAAAAAATCCGGCCTGATCATGGATAAGTTTTTAGAAAGCATCAGCCGTTTTTCTACCACTCACCCCAAAAAAATTCTGCTTGTCAACTTCTGTATTATTGTTATTGCCATATATTTCGCATTCCCCATTCGATTCTCCCACCACCCTCTGGAATGGTTTCCTGAAACGAATACCATTCGAATGGACATAGAGTTAATTGACAAAGAACTAAACGGATCGATGAGTATGGAAATTGTGTTAGATACCGGAGAGGAAAACGGCCTTTACGAGCCTGATTTGCTCAATCGCATCGAAGCAGCAGCCAACGACTTTGAAAAAATGGCATTTGAAAAACTATTTATCGGAAAGGCCTGGTCGGTAACAACCATTTTAAAAGAAATCAACCGAGTGTTGAATGAGAATAGCTCTAAGGCATATACCATTCCGCAAAACAGACAAGAGGTGGCCCAGGAATTTTTATTGTTTGAAAATAGTGGTTCAGATGACCTTGAAGACACTGTGGATAGCCAATTTTCAAAAGCCAGACTTACACTTAAACTGCCAATGAGGGATGGTATTTTTTATAACCCTCTGGAAGAAAAAGTAAAAGCGTATTT
>JAQIBZ010000360.1 GCA_027858815.1 Desulfobacteraceae bacterium | reverse complement strand
TGATGCAAAAAAAGCGACGGCCGGACCGGCGACAATCAACACCGGCATTATATCGCTTTCCTGCCATTGGCCGGTTACGGCATATCCGATCACTACCCGGTAGCCTAAAAAAACAGACCAGGACAGGACCAGACCGGCAGGGCCTGCGGCAAAAGGGAGGAACGCGGTAAGATACAGGGCATACCAGGGATGCAAGGTGGGCGTTAACAGCAAAAATGTGACCGACAACGCATAAAGCGCCTGAAATACCAAAAGTCCATTGTGGGTGCTGTTTTGCTTCAAAAATCCGCCCATGTCACGGTAACACCGGAAATATATCACTCCGGCAATCATCGAAAAAACTGCGGCCAGGATTAATCGTGCCGATATTCCCGAATCCAGAATATCGCGCAGCCGACGAAAGGCAAAGGCGGAAAACTCCCAGTTGGTGGTATAAATAAAAAGGGTGTGAAACCCGTTTTGAATGCCGGGCCAGAAAAGTCCGATCATAACCAGAGTACTTATAAGAAATCCCAAAGCAACCCGTTGCAATTGGCGAGACCCGGCCATCAGCAAGACACCCGGCAGAAACATCAGGGGTAGCCACTTGGTCAACACAGCGGCGGCAAAGAAGCATCCGGTGAGCCATTGGAAAATCGGATGCTGGTTGACTGCCGGTTTTGTTTCTTTAGAAAAGTTTGATGCCAAAAAAATGAATGCCGTAAATAAAAAAAACAGGCCGACACCGTCAATATGGCCGGAACCGGCAATTTCCAGAATCGGCAGGGGATGCCAGGCGTAGAGAATGAGGCGGGACCGGGGCTGATCGAGCCGTTTCAGCATTTGTGCCATCAACATACACAGCAAAAGATCCATCAGCACCAGCACCAGCTTCATCCCGAAAATACCACCTGCCAGCGCGCCGACTGCAAACACAAATTGTGCGGCCGGGGGATAGATGGTGGGCAGGTCACCGTGATTCACCAGGGCCGCCAGGCTCGAAAGTCCCGGATGCGTGGCGATGGTATCCAACGGAGCGGCCTGATAGGGATTGTGCCTTAAAAGCAGCATGTGCCCGTCGAACACATACCGAAAAATATCATCGGAGAGTTCAGGCGCACGAAATAGAAACAAAAATCGATAGATTGCACCCATGGCGACAATAAACCCCGTGGACCAGCCGGATTTTAACCGGAAACTGTAATCGCCGACAGCTATCAGGCATATAATGATGCCGCTTAAACCGATCCACTCCGGGACTGCGATGCGCAGGTCGTCAAACTGGTGGATCATAAGATAAACAAGAAAAATCCCAATTGGAATGCCGGCGGTGGACCAGTTCAACCTGCTGAAAATTTTCTGTTTTTTCATGATCAGTGTGCTGCTCCAAATTATCAGGCCGGTGAATTGTTTTTGAGATATGAGATGTTAAAGCATGCCACCTGAAATACAAAAAATCAATTGGACAATCTGAAAACTCCGTGACAGTGTTTTTTTATGAAAAAAAAAGCCAATAACCCTATTCATAACATCGGACGGGGCTTGCCGGTATGGGCGCAATCAGCGGTCCGGATTCCCTTTCTATTTTTCTTTGCCTGGGAAACCGCCGGATCATGGATGTTTTCACGGCAACCCCGACAAACCTCCCCCTGTCGGACAATATCCATTGTCATCCCCACCCGAAACGAGGAGGCGTATATTGAACGCTGCATCCGTTCTGTTGGGCGCAATCCGTATGTGCGTGAAATTATCGTGGTGGATGCTGCATCTGAAGACCTGACACAATTACTGGCACGGCGGGCCGGTGCCTGGGTGTTGTCTCATGACCTTCCTATTGAAAGCGGCGGCGGGCGGGGCGGACAGATCAAGGCAGGCATCCAGGCTGCTTCAGGGGATGTGATTGCGGTACTTCACGCCGACACCCTCTTGCCGGGAAGCGAAATTAATCGAATGATGGACGTTTTAAATCGCCGTCCGGATATCATTGGCGGGGCGGTGGGGTGCCGGTTTGAAGACCCTGAACACCGCTATCGTATTATTGAACTGGCCAATGATTTACGGGCAGCATTTTTTAAAATCAGCTTCGGTGATCAGGTCCAGTTTTTCCGCAGAGTTCCCATTGTTTCTCACCAGCTGTTTCCGGGCATACCGATCATGGAAGATGTGGAGTTTTCGATTCGCCTTCACCGCCTCGGGCATGTGACCTATCTTTTCGGCAATACGATCGCGTCCACCCGCCGATGGAAACGGATCGGGTACCTTAATGCCGTGTGGGTGATTAAAAATGTCTTCATTTATCTGATCCGTCGTATGATACAAACACCGGACACTGCTGAGATATACCAACGATATTATTCTCCGTTCAAATAATGGGAGCCTGTTGATTTCTATTTTATTGGACACGCCTCAAAGCTTATCTGGTAGCCGGTGCCTCTGTCGATATGAATGCTGCTTGCTTTTTTTTTATGAGGAAACGGTACCTCCTGATACTCTTTTGTTCAATGATTGTATAATAAATATTTATTTTATTTCCCCGCCATTCGAAGTGCGGCATCTAAACGGATCACTTCCGCATTGATCATTGGATTTTCAATGATACTGCAAACGAGCTGTGCAAATTCTTCGGGCTTGCCCAGTCTTTTGGGAAATGGCATCATCTTTGCGAGGGACTCCTGAACATTTTCCGGAAGCCCGGCCATCATAGGGGTCATGAATATTCCGGGAGCAATGGTATTGACCCGGATTCCATAGTCTGCAAATTCGCGGGCAATGGGGAGTGCCATACCGACGATAGCGGCTTTGGAAGCGCTGTAGGCAGCCTGTCCCACCTGGCCTTCAAATGCGGCAACAGATGCCACGTTAATGACATTGCCTTTTTCGCCGTCTTCGGTGGGTGTGTTTTTACACATCTCAACCGCTGCCAGGCGAATTACGTTCATGGTGCCCACCAGGTTAATCTGTAAGACCCGGTTGAAGAAATCCACCGGTATGGGATTGCCCTTTTTATCGATCACTTTTTTGGGAGATGCCACACCGGCACAATTAACCGCAAAATGAATCGCGCCAAAAGCTTCCATTGTCTTATCAATGGCAGCTTTAACACTGACTTCATCTGACACATCGGTTTTGCAGAAAATCGCCGCCTCTCCTAATTCGGCTGCCAGTTTTTCGCCATTATCCGCATCAAAATCAAAAATCGCTGCCTTACCGCCTTTTGATATCATATCCCTTACCACTGCTTCGCCAAGACCGGATGCGCCGCCTGAGACCACTGCTACATTATTTTGAATATCCATGGTTTCTTCTCTCCTTTTTTATTTTTTGCCTATTAACTCATTGGCAATGACAATCCGCTGTATCTGGTTCGTACCTTCATAAATCGTTGTAATTCGGGCATCCCTGTAAAATCGTTCAACCGGATACTCTTTGATATAACCGTACCCACCGTGAATCTGGATCGCCTGGCCGGTTACGCGCTGGACCATTTCCGAAGCATAACACTTTGCCATGGATGCGGCAGATGTACAGTTTTCACCTCTTTCTTTAATTCCTGCAGCATTAAGCACAAGAAGTCGTGATGCTTCAACATCCATTGCCATATCAGCCAGCATCCACCGGACTCCCTGAAAATCAGTAATTTTCTGGTTAAATTGTTTTCTTTTTTTTCCGTATTTAACGGATTCATCAAGGGCAGCTTGTGCGATGCCTAAAGACAGGGAGGCAATCCCGATTCTTCCGGCATCCAGGCCGGACATGGCAATGGTAAACCCCTGGCCTTCTTTTCCAAGCATACGGGAGGCAGGAACACGGCAGTTGGTAAACAGCAGGTCAGTGGTGTCGGATGCACATTGTCCCATTTTATCTTCAATTTTGCCGACTTCAAATCCGGGCAGGTCATGGGTAACAAGAAACGCGCTGATTCCCCGGCTTCCGGTTTCCGCCGTTCTTGCCAGAAGAATGGTAACCCCGGAGTTTTTGCCGGTGGTAATGAATCGTTTGGTTCCGTTTATAATGTATTCATCACCCTCTTTAACAGCCGAGCATTCCATGGACTGCGGGTCTGAGCCTGCTTCGGGTTCGGTCAGCGCAAAGGCACCGATAAATTCACCGGCTGCCATGGGTTTTAAAAACTCTTGTTTTTGTTCTTCGGTTCCGTATTTTTCAATGCTTCCGCAGCAGATCGAATTATGAACAGACATGATCACAGCAGTTGACGCACACGCATAAGCAATTTCAGAAAGTGCCAGGGAATAGGCAACGGTTCCGAGGTTTTCACCGCCGTATTTTTCAGAAACCAGCATTCCGAGAAAACCCAGTTTGCCCATCTTTTTCAAGCTGTCAGCAGGGTAAATGTGGTTTTGATCGCGTTCGGCAGCAAGGGGTGCCAGTTCCTTTAATGCGAACTCCCGGGCCATTTTTTGTATCATCAGTTGTTCTTTGGATAATAAAAAAGACATAAACTATCTCCTGTCTCAGCTATCCTGATTCGCTCATCAGCTGCGTTATAAGCGGATCGCGGTAAATCTGGCTGCAACTTCACCCATTATGCTTTGCATATGAATGAATCAGACTGCTGAGAATATATTGTTAAGTCGATACGAAGAATTGTTAACTTTTGTTAATATGAGAGGTAAATCAATTCAAAGTTTTCTGTAAGCATTTATTACTTTAGTTAACGTTAAAGTCAATACGTTTTTTTGGTAATGCTTTATACTACTGGTTTATATGGAGTTGAAGTATGCATCAGGCCAAGTAAGTATTACTTACTTAATCTATGGTTTTAAGATAATATGGATGAAAATATAACAAATGAATCGGCTAACAATCCAAATGAATACGGACAAGTCGGTTATTTGAGGTGTTGTGCTCTTGTGGCCCCCACAGCTATATTTCCAGATCCGCTGGAGGACAAACAAAAATACCCTTTTTAATTTCATAGGGCTCATCAACAGGGGCAACAACCCACGCTGATTTAG
>JAQIBZ010000171.1 GCA_027858815.1 Desulfobacteraceae bacterium | reverse complement strand
TATTTCACCAGCCGCCCATCCAACCCCCCGGCCTGGATCGGTTTTTTCCATGAAGCCTTGAGTCCCATTTTTTTGATATATGTTGGATCCCCGAAGTAAATATAAGCGGCGGATTGATTGCATTTTTGTTTCAGAAAATCACCGAGCTTCTTATGTAATGCATAAAGATCCTGATTTTTCCCCATCCGGATACCATAGGGCGGGTTTGCGACGATAATCTGGTTTTCAAGGGGCGATAACATAGAGAAATCCGACTGCGTAACCTGCACATTGGTCCCAAAATGCATTCCCAGCAGGTTGGTCTTGGAAATATAGACCGCCTTTTCGGAGATATCACTGCCGCTGATCAGCCCTTCGGGCAGTTCCCGGATATTTGCGTCTGCCTCTTTTTTTATCTGTTTCCACACCGTAGCATCAAAATCAGGAAGGATTTCAAATCCGAATCTTTTTCTAAAAATACCCGAAGGAATCCGGCAGAAATGCATCAGCGCCTCGCATAAAAGTGTACCGGAGCCGCACATGGGATCATGTAGCGGAACGGACCCATCCCATTGGGACAGCCGGATGATGGCTGCGGCAACTGTTTCCTGCATGGGTGCGGATACAGATTCTTCCCGGTAGCCGCGTTTGTGAAGCGGCCCGCCGGAGGTATCTATGCTGATCACCGCCCGGTCATCATTTATATAGAGATTTAACAAGATATTCGGATCTTCTTTTGAAACATTGGGACGCAAACCGGCTTTGTAGAGCAGGGAATCCACCACTGCGTCTTTTAATCTCAAGGATGCGTATTGAGAATGGTTAATCTTACTGTTGGCGACATTGGCGTATACCGCAAAGGTTTTGTCTTTAGAGAAAAAGTCGCTCCACCGGATTTGTTTTGCAATTTGGTAAAGTGTATCCGTGTCCGGACAATCAAATGCGTATAGCGGGGCAAGGACCCGGGAAATCAGGCGTGATGTATAATTTATCCGGTACAGTGTTTGCCTGTCTGCGGTAAAGTATATTCCGCGATAGGTTGGTTTTACGTCTTTTGCACCGAGTTCGTCGAGTTCTTTTGCGCCGATATCTTTGATGCCTTCATCGATCTGAGCAAAATACCGTGAATCTTTCAGGTACTCATAGTCAGTGATCAGGGGTTTGCCTTTTTTGCGTTTAACTTCCATGTCTTTTTTTTTCTTTATGCAAGTGATAAGGTTTAAATTAACATGAATATTTTCGTCCATTACAGGATAAAAAAAATCATGCCAGAAATAATTATGTTGAATTGAAAAACTTACTCTTAAACATAATTTGTAGCAGTTGAAAGACATATTTTATTTTAAAAATGGATTTATTTGTCATTTTGCAGGTTGATGTATTGGATCTGGTTTAAATTAAATTAATTATACATTGATAAGGTCTGAAAAAGAATAAAAATATGGAAAAATCCACCAGAAGCCGGTTGACGGAAAAACAACTGTCCGCATTCCCCGGCAATTCACTGTTTGACAAAATCGCCCGTGCAGTTTGCCGGGCAGGGACGCTTCCCGGAAAAGAACTGTATGAATCCTGGGAAACCGCCCGACGGGTGCGTCGAAAATATCGAGGCGGCCGGATACACCGTGTTGACCCGGACCATCCCTGAGGATATCACTCCTAAAAATCGTCTGCTAATGGGGCATCCCGCATAACCCGCATTTCTCATGAAGAAAGTTAAAATAATGAGCCTGTCCATGTATTGTGTTTCTTGCAAAAAAGATTAATCCCTTGACTTTTAAAAAATTTAAGCTATTATACGGAGAATTTTAAAGGGTTTGCATTCAATTAAACCTGTTACTTTCCGGGTCGGCACCATTTTTATAATAGCACCCGAAAGAGTAGAACAAAAAAAGAATTTTATTAAAGGAGGGTGTTATTGTGGCGAATGGTACTGTAAAATGGTTTAATGAAAAAAAAGGTTTTGGTTTTATTGAGAGTGAAGACGGAACAGATGTATTTGTTCATTTTTCAGGAATTAATTCCAACGGTTTCAAAACACTGAATGATGGTGATAAAGTAACTTTCACGGTTGAGGATGGCCAGAAAGGCCCTTCGGCAGTCAATGTAACTGTTGTTTAAATAATATACAGTCATTTAGTTATTATAGAGGCACCCCGATGGCATAGGGGTGCCTTTTTTTATGCTCAAAAATGGTAGTCAATCGTTCTGAAATCTTCTTTTTTAAGTATGGCCTTCATTTTGTTCTTCCCAAAACAGACCGTCCTGTTTAAATATTGTCATTTAAAAATTAATCTTCACTTTGCATTCTCATGTTTTCTGTTATAATTAAATAATTTGTAGGATATTCATAAAGTTTCCTCCGGTGTTACCGGACAGGATGAAAGGGCAGGCGCTCATGGGTCGACTTTCCGCTGATCAGCCATGCAAGAACTGGCGCAGTCACTTGTATGAAATCATATTTGGAACAGAAACACCGGCAGGCAAGGCTTTTGATGTGCTCCTGATCTGGAGCATTATTTTCAGCATTGTTATTGTTATCTTAGAAAGCGTTCATAGTATCCGCAACATTTATGGCGGAATTCTTTACGGCCTGGAATGGTTTTTTACAATTTTGTTTACCATTGAATATATCCTGCGCCTGATCAGCGTTAAGCGTCGGCTGGGGTATGCTACCAGTTTTTTCGGGGTGGTGGACTTGCTGTCGATTTTACCCACGTATCTGAGTATTTTTTTTCCCGGCAGCCAGTCGTTGCTGACCATCCGGACATTACGTCTTTTAAGGATTTTCAGGGTATTCAAACTGACCCATTATACCCGGGAGGCCCGGATAATCATGGGGGCGCTTCGGGCCAGCGGCCGGAAAATCGGTGTGTTTATTTCAGCAGTTCTTGTGATTGTCGTTATCATCGGTTCCTTTATGTATGTGATTGAAGGGGAAAAAAGCGGGTTTACAGATATTCCCACGAGCATATACTGGGCCATTGTAACCCTGACCACTGTCGGTTATGGGGATATATCCCCGCAGACCCCGCTTGGTAAGTCGCTTGCGTCGTTTCTTATGATCATGGGATATGGTATTATTGCGGTGCCGACAGGCATCGTCACGGTTGGCCTTTCCCAATCAACCCAAGAGGAAGCATCTGTCAGAGTTTGCCCGGGGTGCAAAGCCAGAGGACACGCGTCTGAAGCTGATTTCTGCCGGTGCTGTGGGGAAAAATTAACATGAAACACCATGTCCTTATGAAAGATGGTATAAATAATGGAAAATGAACAAAAAGAAAATTTCAGGCAGCATATTACCGACAAGATCCAGAGTGCGAAAAAAGATATCGTGGCTTATAAAGAATTGACCCGGCCGATTGCGCCGGATAATGCCATCGGCAGGATTTCCAGAATGGAAGCCATTAACAGTAAGAGCATTAATGAGGAAACACTGAGAAAGACTGAACAGACACTGGTAAAACTTCAGCATGCGCTGAAAATAATTGATGATGAGGATTTCGGAATATGCATCGAGTGTGATGAGCCCATTCCATTTGCACGATTGATGATCCTGCCGGAAACCAACCTGTGTGTTGTTTGCGCTGAAAAATTAACCGGTTAAACCAGGATAAAATACTATGAGCAAATTTAAAATTCACCCTATTGTTATGGGGACGAAAAATTTTGATAAGGGTATGATGACGTATCAGCATGATTACGGAAAAAAATATACCATTCCCATTTACTGGATCTTCGATATATAGAGGATTATATCGAAGATATCGAAGACAACGGCCAGATTATCTCTGTTGACAACGATTGTGAAATCATTCCGGGCATCTGCGTCATGCATACGCCGGTCCACACGGATGGCGGCTTGAGCGTTATCATTGATACGGAAAAAGGCAAAGCTGTTATCACCGGTTTTTGTGTGATCATGGAAAACTTTTTCCCACCCATAGAAATTACCGCCATGGAAATGGAAGTAATTCCGCCCGGAACCCATGTTAATGCCTATGAATCCTATTAAAGGTTCGGGAAATGACGGATATACTGCTCCCGCTGCATGAACCAAAATTTGCGGGGATAAAAGAAATACCGTAAATCTCAGACAGAGAATGAACCGGGCACCATGCCGTTATCTGATTAGATTATGGTTACCTCGGCAATAATCACTTCGGCGGTTATTTTTGATGAGTTGTCCCGGAAAAAAGAATTGTTTGAGTTACTCAAACGCGACGGCTATATTTCATAAAGAAGCTATTTTCCTTTTGGCGGCAGCTCCGGAGACAAAATGACCAGATTGGACTTGTCCTTCTTAAACTTCAGTCCTCTATGGTTTTCCCCCACTTCTTCAATTGAAATTATGGTATATATAGACAGATGAAGAGTTTTTACACCTTCAAACTGGCGCTTCTGATCTTCTTCTTCTGGATTAATGACAACAGATTTGGTATCAAAAACAAAATCGGAAATAGCCACAAAACTGAGCCCCAAGCTTGAATCATTGACTGTTTGCGCTTTTAAGGTTAAAACCTTTGCGTCTTTGGCATCCCGATAGGAAATCAGGTAAAATGTTTGTTCTTTTTTCTTTGCCATGGAGAGATCAATTCTTTCAAATAGTTATTTTTACAATTATTTTTTCGGGGTTTTTTATGACAGTCAACAAAGCTCCCTAACGAATTAGTCAGAACCATAAAGATGTTATACCTATCCTTTTCATTCAAAAAATTCAATACCTACATGATGACCGGAACTTTAACTTCAAATTAAAGAGGAAAGACAAATGGATGATCCAAAAAAAAAGTCAAAACAGATCCAGATTAAGGCAAACGAGGAAATGTCACAGGGAAGATACAGTAATTCCATGTTTATCGCCCATGGCCCGGAAGAGTTTATCATTGACTGGCTGCTCAACTCCCCGACCGGCGCCCACCTGGTATCACGGATAATTGTAACCCC
>JAQIBZ010000310.1 GCA_027858815.1 Desulfobacteraceae bacterium | reverse complement strand
CGCACCTGCTTTGTTCCCGGGCACTTGAAGTACGACGAGTACGTCTTCGTGCCCGGCGCCTCGCATCTGCGGTACCCTGTAAACGCTTACAGAACAACAGTTTACGAAAAATTGATAATCTCGACCCCGTGAACGTGTACCATAATTTTATATGTTTTCATTTTAAATTATTTAATTAATCGATTATAAATGGTTCAATAAATAATGTTTAAACGTCTTTCTCATATTTTATTCCAGGAATTTGATGTTTCCGAAGAAGCCTTTGCTGAAGCGCAGCAGATTAGTCTTGATCAGAATGAAATTCTTTCTGAAACATTAATTAAAAAGAAAATAGTTTCCGAACAGCAGCTGTTAGAAGCATTCAGCCGTCTGTACAAAATTCCTTTTTTGCCAAGAGTTGTTCTTGATGAGTTTAATACGGATTTTACGCAGCAGGTATCTATTCAGTTTTTAAAAAAATATGCCATGGTTCCGATAAAAAATATGTCGCCCATGCCCGGTTTATCCGAAAACGAAGAATCTTCGGCAAAGACAGATCAATCAGTGATTCTGATCAATGATCCGTCTTCATTTCAACCGTTGGATGATGTAATCAAAATACTGGGATGGGATAATGTTACGCTGCTGCTTTCAACCCGTGAATCGATTTTATCATTGATCAATACGGCATATGACAGCAGCAGGGATACAGCTCAACAGCTTGTTGCCGACATGGAGGAAAGCGGTTACGACATTATCAGTGAAATTGAAGAAACCGCAGATCTCTTAGACGATACCAGTGACGCACCGATCATTAAACTGGTTAATCATATTATCTCTCAGTCCGTTAAGAGCGGAGCCAGTGATATTCATATAGAGCCCTATCAAAACGCGTTTAAAGTCCGCAATCGCGTTGACGGGGTTTTATATGATCTGTTATCGCCGCCGAAGTGGATGCAGTCTTCTTTGATTTCAAGAATTAAAGTAATGGCTAAGATGAATATCGCTGAAAAACGGCTCCCGCAAGACGGTCGTTTTGAGGTAAAGATCGGTGATCAGAGTATAGATATTCGTGTTTCCACGATTCCTATCACCCATGGCGAACGACTGGTGCTCAGGTTGTTGAATAAATCAACCAAGCTGTTTAATCTCCCGGAACTGGGGATAAGGGACGAAAGACTTGAAATCGTTGAAAAATTAATTCAGTCTTCTCACGGGATTATTCTTGTTACAGGCCCGACCGGCAGCGGTAAATCAACGACCCTGTACGCAATCTTATCAAAAATTAATTCTCCGGATATTAATATTATTACCATCGAGGATCCGGTAGAATACCAGCTCAAGGGCATTGGTCAGATTCAGGTCAATTCGAAAATTGACCTGACATTTTCCAGAGGACTCCGATCGATTGTCCGGCAGGACCCTGACGTGATTCTGATCGGTGAAATGAGAGATCAGGAAACAGCTGATATCGGTGTCCAGTCTGCCTTAACCGGTCATCTTGTTTTTTCAACCCTGCATACCAATGACTCCGCCTCTGCCATTACCCGATTGATTGACATCGGCGTTGAACCCTTTTTGATCTCATCGTCGGTAATTGCCGTTATTGCCCAACGGCTGGTCCGCGTTTTATGTAATGAATGCAAAGAACCCTATCAGCCGGATGAGGAAACCTTAAAACAGCTTCGACAAATTAAAATTAATGAAGACCTTGGTCAAACGGATCTCCCTGCAAGTGATGATACCATAACAATCTACCGGTCAGTCGGTTGCCCCAAATGTTTTCAAAGCGGCTATAAGGGAAGAATCGGTATCTACGAAATTATGGTATTAAACGAATCTTTGCAGACCATGATTATGAAGACACATGATTCTCATCAGATAAAAAAGGAAGCTGCCAGTCATGGAATGACTTCTTTGTATGATGACGGCATTCAAAAGGTACTTGACGGTACAACAACGATTGAAGAAGTGTTGCGTGTAACGCAGACTTAAATTGAGTGTAAAAAAAATCGGGATTTCCCATTTTACCGCATCTACGGTGTCAAAAGCTGTCACGCATAGCGGACTATAGCAAAACAACTTTTTCCTTGTATCTGCGGCAAACTTGAAAATCGTCTAACTTAGTGCCTGACCGAAAACATCTAAATCATGGTTGTCATTACGCGGAGTGAGGAACGAACGACAAAGTAATCCCCTGTCGATAAGGAGATTGCTTCGGGTACCTCCCTCGAAATGACAGAAAAAGTGCAATTTTGAGACTTTCCGTTCAACCACTAACTTAGGGTAAACATTCTTTCAACTCTTATGAATAAATCCTGTCCTAAATTCTTCATTTTCTTTTTTTTCCCCTTTTTTTTCTTACTCTGTGACGACCCTCAAGTTATATTTGCGCAAAATTCGATTCAGTTAAATGCTGACACTCAATTAGGTTATGCGAATCATTGCTTTGACAACCAGGACTTTAAGGCAGCAGCAGCAGAGTATAAAAAATTTATTTATTTTTTTAAAGAGGATAAACGAACAGCCGTTGCTGAATACAAAATCGGCATGTCCTATTTCCACGAAAAATCCTATATTCAGGCATTAAATCAGTTTACACATATCCTGGATCAAAAAGGTACAACTGATACAGGGATTTTAAGCGCATTTATGATCAGCCGCAGTTATCAGCGGATTCGAAATTATGCGGCTGCGATCAACAATCTGATTTATCTGCAACAAATGGCTGATGATAAAACGCTGGCTGATAAAATTTTTTACCAGCTCGGGTGGCTCTATCTGGAATCCGGTGACTTTTCCCAGGCCCGCATTGCTTTTTCAAATATCAGCATCGCCAATCAGGGTGCATACGATACTAAAAAAATACATGCGGATTTAAGTGCTTCTGCTGAAATCCTGCAAAAGAATCCGTTAACTGCCGGGATTCTATCAATCATTCCAGGGGGTGGCTATCTCTATTGCGGTCGATACCGGGATGCATTCACTGCTTTTCTGGTTAACAGCGCTTTAATATATGGCGCATATGAATGTTTTAATGAAGACCTGTATGCACTTGGCGGAATGATTTCTGCTTTAGAGCTGGGGTTTTATGCAGGAAATATTTATGGTGGAGTGTCAAGTGCGCATAAATTTAATCTGAGGCAACAAAATGAATTTGTTCAGAACCTGAAAAAAAAATATAATCCGGACGCTCACTCGACATTAAATCTGAATCTGTCTATGCGTATTCAATCGGATGATATATTGCTGGGAATGACATATCGATTTTAATGGCTTCGTAAAAAGCTCAAATTTTGTGTTGCACTTCATCCTTCGTCACTCAACGTACATTCGTACGCCTCGTTCCTCAGAATTCGTGCGCCTTAAATTTGAACTTTTTTCTTTGCCATTACCTGACTTCTGATGGTTATATTATGGATCTATTTGATCAGCTGATTCATTTCAAATATCGGCAGAAGGATGGAAAGTACGATAAACAAAACAATCACTCCCATAAACAGAATGATCACCGGCTCTAGAAGCGTGCTTAAGCCCACGACGGTGTTTTCGACTTCATTTTCATATATGTCAGCTACCTTGTTTAACAGCGTTTCCAACTCACCGCTTTGCTCACCTATCTGAATCATTTGAATAGATATATGCGGAAAAAGATTCGATGTTCCCAGTGAATCTCCCAGCCCGCTCCCTTTTTCCACATCTTTAGCCGCTTTTTCAATTGCATCGGCGATTAACCGGTTGCCTACAATATTTTTTACAATATCCAGTGCTTTGAGCAGGGTCACACCATTTTCAAGCAATGTTCCAAGGGTTCTGGCAAAACGGGCGACTGCCAGTTTTGTTGTCAGGTTGCCGAAACCGGGTGAAGATAATTTTATTTTGTCATACCAGTACATCCCTTTTTCCGATTTTTTTATTCGTGAAATCCCGATAATAATAAACAGGATACCCAAAAGAATCACCCACCATCCTGATTGAAAAGCCTCACTGATGGCAATGAGAAAACGGGTTGGGGCCGGAAGGACCTGTCCCATATCGCTGAAAATTGAAGTGATTCTCGGAACCACATATGCAAGGAGAAAATAGAGCACCATTATGCCAAGAAAAAGCATCAATACAGGGTAGGTAAGGGCGGATCGGATTCGGTTGTTAAGTGCCTGCTGTTTTTCAGTGATATCTGCCAGCCTTTCTAAAACAAGCTCCAGCGTTCCGGATGACTCTCCGGAACGGACCATGTTGATATACATGTCCGAAAATGTATCCGGATAATGGGACAATGCTTCACCAAAACTGCTGCCTTCCTCGATAGCATCTTTTATCTGGGACAAAGTTTGTTTGAAAATATTGGAACTGGTTTGCGAAATCAGTGCGAATATGGCTGATACAAGGGGGAATCCAGCCGTAATTAATGTGGCAAGCTGACGCGTCATCATTGCTATTTCCGATTGTTTTACTTTTGGAGAAAACAATTTTGGGAAAAAGGGCAGGGTGAATTCTTTTTTGGATTTTGTTTCATATACTTCTGTAATGGAAGTCGGATAGATATTTGCAGCACGGAGTTTATGGCGTGCGGCAGTGATACTATCGGAATCTATGATATCGGTAACGGTTTTGCCTTTTAGATTTAAGGCAGAATATTGATAAATCGGCATGGTTAAAACAGGCTCTTTGTGTATGGCATAATTTAAAAAGAACTAATAGCCCTTTAAAATGAAAGGCTGACAATGATATGATATTTATGTTATTATTGACAAAAAATAGAAAGCTTTATAGATAATATTAAATTAATCATAATTAGAAATTGTTATCCATCTTGTTCGAAAAGTGTTGTGAAGTAAGAAAAACTTCTGATGCTAATTGATATGAGTAGGTATTTTGCATTGATTTAAATAAGAAATCAAGAGATTTGAAAGGGTTTTTCAAATGATAAAAGTTGGGTTTATCGGCTGGCGAGGAATGGTTGGATCTGTTCTTATGGACAGAATGAGAGAAGAAAATGATTTTAATGGTTTTGAAGCACTTTTTGCATCGACGTCTCAGGCCGGACAGGCGGCTCCGGACGTTGGTCTGGAAACGCCCCCGCTTCAGGATGCCTTTGATGTTAAAACGCTTTCTGATATGGATATTATCGTCACTTGTCAGGGGAGCGGTTATACCAAAAAAGTACATTCCGAACTCCGGGCTGGCGGATGGAATGGATATTGGCTGGATGCGGCCTCCGCCCTTCGAATGGCTGATGACAGCATTATTGTATTGGACCCGGTAAATCGCAATGTTATTGATAAGGCTTTAGCACAGGGAACCAAAGACTTTATTGGCGGCAATTGTACGGTCAGTTTGATGCTCATGGCCATAGGCGGTCTGTTTCAGGAAGGCTGTGTTGAATGGTTGTCCTCAATGACGTATCAGGCTTCATCAGGTGCCGGAGCCAATAACATGCGTGAACTGATTAAGCAAATGTCAGATATCGGTCAGGCGGGTAAAGAAATGATGGCTGATCCGGCATCATCCATTCTTGCGCTCGACCAGCGCGTGATCGAAACAATGAGAAGCCCTTCATTTCCAGTGGAATATTTTGGCATTCCCTTGGCAGGAAGTGCTATTCCATGGATTGATTCACCCTTAGCGTCCGGTCAAACACGGGAAGAATGGAAAGGCTTTTCCGAAACAAATAAGATTCTTCAAACCGCTCAACCGATACCCATTGATGGAATTTGTGTCCGTATCGGCGCCATGCGATGTCATAGCCAGGCAATCACCATTAAATTGACCAAAGACCTTCCTTTAAACGATATTGAATCGATTATTGCAGGAGCCAATGACTGGGTAAAAGTCATTGGCAACACAAAGGAAGACACGCTTAAACATCTTACCCCGGCAGCAGTTACCGGAAAGCTTGCGGTTCCTGTCGGACGAATACGGAAGATGAATATCGGACCGGAATATCTGACCCTGTTCACCGTTGGGGATCAGCTCCTCTGGGGAGCTGCCGAACCCATCCGGAGAATGCTGAAAATACTCCTTGAACATTTGTCATAAAAATACTCTGAACACCTGTTAATCTGACACAATACATCATTTTTATTGCGTCAGATTAACTAATACAAACAGCATAGCTTTTCAATCGAATCATAAACTTGAAAAAAAACTGCTCAGGCCTTGATGATTAATGTTGCCTTGAATAATCTTCCATTAATAATACCGTTATTGATCTGCGTTATACTTCTGCTTCTTTTTTTTGCATGGAATGTAAAGCTCAGACAAAAAATACGCCGGAATGAAAAAAAACATATAAAGCATGAAAACCGTTATAAAAAGATTCATGATGCGGCTGACGATGCGATTGTACTTTATAATCCGGAAACCGATAAAATTGATGATTTCAACCCCGCCTTATGTGACATTTTCGGTTATAAACCTGAAGAAGTTTACTATTTAAATATTGAATTATTATTTTCTGCTGACCCGCCATACTCATTTGATGATGTGCAACCCCGAATCAAAGCGGCTCTTGATGGATCTGCTCAGGTTTTTGAATGGTTGACCACTGATCATTCCGGAGAAAAAATTTGGGTTGAAATCAGTATTAAAAAAATCTTTCTTTCCGGGAAAATGTTTTTACTGATATTTATCCGTAAAATTACGGAAAGTAAAAAAACCGAAGAACGAGTATATCGCTTAATCAATATTGTTGATCATATTGGTGAAGGCGTTGCAACTGCCGATTTAAACGGAACGGTTACATATGTCAATCAGGCCTGGGCGGACATGCACGGATATGCAGTGCAGTCACTTATCGGTAAAAACATTAGTATCTTCCACAGTGACGAGCAAAATGCCGATGATGTGATTCCGATCAACAAAAAAGTCCTGCGAAGAGGGTATTACAGAGGAGAAGTCGGGCATAAACGATCCGATGGTGCATTATTTTCAACCCATATGTCATCCACCCTTCAAAAGGATAATGACGGAAGGGTTATCGGTTTTATCGGCGTTGCAACGGATTTGTCCGAACAGAAAAAAGTCGAGGAAGCGCTTCGTGAAAATGAAATAAAATTTCGCTATTTGTTTAATTTATCACCCCAGCCCATTTCATTGACAGACTTGAACGGCAACGTACTGGATGTTAATCAGAAGTTCTGTGAAAAAATGCAGTATTCACGGAATGAAATAATTGGCAAAAATACCCTGGATTTAGGTTTTCCTGCTGAAGAGCGCCAGCGGTTTACGGACCTGTTAATAGAAAACGGTGATGTCACCGGTTATGAAATTTCTCATCGTATTAAAAACAACGATTTAATTCAGGTTCAGCTCTATTCCAAGCTCGTTCAACTTAAAGGCGAATTTTATACCCTCACGGTTTTTCATGACATTACGGCCCAGCGCAAACTCGAAGCACAGCTTGTACAATCACAAAAAATGGAAGCCATCGGAACCCTTGCCGGCGGGATTGCCCATGATTTTAACAATATCCTTTCAGCAATTCTTGGATACATTGAGCTGGCTAAAATTTATATTGAACCGGACAGTAAAGTTTTTCAATATCTTGAAGAAGTGTTTAAAGCAGGGAATCGGGCCAGGGACCTTGTCCGCCAGATTCTGTCAATCAGCCGTCAGGCTGAACAGAAACGTAAACCGGTTAATATCAATCTAATGACCAAAGAAGCGTTGAGAATGTTAAAAGTTACGCTGCCCTCAACTATTTTAATCAAAGAAAATTTAGGGGAAGATATTGGTTTAATCGAAGCTGATCCGGTTCAGATTCATCAGGTGGTTATGAATCTGGTAACAAATGCCAGCCAGTCCATGAAAGATAGGGGCGGCACGTTGACCGTGAAGCTCGATACGGAGGAACTGCAAACAAATATCATGAAGAAGACCCATGGTATTAAAGCGGGTAAATATGTAAAACTGACCATCAGTGATACCGGTCACGGTATTTCTATTGAAGACAGAAAACGAATTTTTGATCCTTATTATACCACCAAAGCGCAAGGTATGGGAACGGGACTCGGTCTTGCTGTTGCCCAAAGTATCGTTAAGAAACACGGGGGCAATATTTTATTTTCAAGTAAACCCGGCACTGGAACGGACTTTTTTATTTATTTACCGGTCATTGATAAAAAAGAATATAAAGATACTGAAAGCATCCTTGAGAATAAATCTTTGCTTCCCACCGGTACCGAACATATTTTATTGATTGACGATGAGGACACCATCATTGATACCGGACGAGAGATGCTGGAATACTTAGGTTATTCAGTTGAAACGTTTAATAATAGTGCATACGCGTTAAATGAGTTTAAAAAAAATCCGGAAAAGTATGACCTGGTAATCTCTGATATGACAATGCCGGAGATGAATGGCGATGAACTGGCAAAAAAAATGATCAAAATCCGTCCGGATATTCCCATCATTATTTGCACTGGTTATAATCCGCAAATAGATGAAAAAACCGCAAAGGCCATCGGATTAAAGGCATTTATTTTCAAACCGCTGACTTTTCAGAAGCTCGCTACAACCGTCCGGGATGTTCTGGATAGTAAGGGAACTGAAAAAGCTTCACCGCTAAAAAAATGAAATCGTAAATAAAGCCAGATTCCCCAGTGTATGAATCAGAATCGGGGTCATCAATGATTTATTAATTTCATATGATACGCAGAAAACAATCCCCCCGACCAGTTGCGGTAAAGGGATACCGGCACTTGTCTGATGCGCGATCACAAACAGATACGTACTGATAATCAGCGCCGCCGGAATCGCCCATTTTTTAATTTTTTTCAACAGCATCCCTTTTATAAATCCGTAAACCACGCCGCGAAAAAATATTTCTTCAGCCATCGGCGCAATCACCCCGCCGATAAGAAAGAAAAAAACAATATCCATTTTCGAATCCGGTAATCTGCCATGCAGCAGTTTAAACGGATTCATACCGGATAAAAACAGCACGGCACCAAAAATCGCAGCTACTAAACCGAATCCGGCAGACCAGATTATCCCATTTTTTAAACCCGGCACTATCTGTTCGGATGATAACCCAATGGCACCCAATCCATTGTTAAGCCATTTGAATACCATTAAAATGGAAATGATTTCCAGGAATCGGGCTGTTCCGGTCTGCATTAAGGGAGATATTGGCAGTTTATGAGCTATCATTTCAACTGTGAATATTATACCGATAGTGATTGTAAATAAAACCGGATTTATTTTTTCTGTGTCCATCCCAGCCTCTTTAATGCTTTATACGCATACCATTGAATATACCAGTGATCATAACTGTTGATACGACTGATAATTTCATCTTCAGCACTCAGTTGATGTTGCTTTCCCAGGCTGTACAGTGCCATGCACACCACATTTGGCTGGGGATCATCAAGCAATCTTAAAATCAGCTGATATGTTTTCTGCGAACGGCTGCTGCCAAGGGCCTTTGCCATCCAGTATCTATCCACGATCATGGGACTTTGAATAAAATTAGTTAACTGATCAGGTTCTATAAAACGATCAACTGAAAGGTTTCGATCTGATATCGCTTTGAATGCATTGACACGTTCCTGCCATTTATCAGATGCCAGATACTTACCGATATCCTCCTTTTTTATTTCGTATAAAGGCTGTTGGTAAAAGGAGATAACCGGTAGTGTAAACACTATCAAACAACCCATTGATGCACCGGCAATGCGAAATATTTTGGATTTTATAAAAAATAAAATCATCATGAAAAATGCATGCAGAAAAAGATAGCATATCATCGGAGATGCTGAAATCAGACTCAGGAAAGTGATTTTTCTTAAAAAATTTTTTTGATCTGATTTTTCTGAAATCAATTCCAGAATTTTTTCTGATCCTTTTAAAAATTCATCGGATGAACATTGGTAAATTGTTTTTTTCTGATGCTTAAATACCAATACCCCTTTGTCATGCTCAACGGTTATATCAGGAGAAAAATTATCGTTCACAGGCAAATAGTCTTCTGAAACCATAAGCTGCTCGATTTGGTGATGCAGAATTTTATTATTAGAAACATTAATTCGGCAGGATTTTAACAATTTCTGGTCTAAGGATTTAAACGTCTCAGCCGGATATAATGTATATTTATAATAAAAATTATTAATCTTTTGACCTATGGGATTAGATAAAAGCAGGTTATCCCGGATGGAGATGAAGACATCTTTATTAATTACCGGTATCCAGACCAATACGATTAAAATGATAACAGCCAGGTGAGCAGAAATGACAGGTATTAACAGTCCTCTGGTTGTATCATCTTCAGGAAATAATCTCAGCGTAGTTATCATAACTGTGCCGATGATTAACGCGCAAACCAGTGTTATGGGAAAATTATAACTAAATTTTATAAAGAAAAAAATAGCAGTAATTATAAAGAAACCAGCCAGCACCCCATAATTATTAGAATACCTCCGCCAGGCAATGACAAATAAAAATGTAATTAAAGATAAACCCGCACCTGTGGTTAATGAAAAAAATAAACCGCCACAAATAGCGGGCATAAGGTTTTTCAGGCAGGGCATCACTAATTCATTGGGTATGATCATATACCCTGAATTTTTAATAGCTATAAGGTTTTGATGCAGAGAAATATTTGAAAAATAAACGAGACAGCTAAATAGAATCTGAGCCGAAAGCACACCGGCGAAGAGAACATAAACAGGATGGAAGTATTTTTTCATGTGTTTTTTAAATGATAATCAGTAAGCCGGATAACCCAGAGATAAAGAATCATAAATATTTTGTTTACCGGCTATTTTTTATTAACTGAAGCGAGTTTATAATTGCATCAACGGCCATTACATAGCCATACGCACCGAATCCGGCAATCTGGCCGGTAACGATATCGCAGAGCATGGACTTATGCCGGAAAACTTCTCTTTTATAAATATTGGATAAATGAATTTCAACAATCGGCATTTCCAAAAGCAGAATCGCATCACGAATGGCAATGCTTGTATGGGTATATGCCGCCGGATTGATAATCAGACCATCATATGAATCATGGGCCTGTTGAATTTTATCAACAATTTCTCCCTCATGATTTGACTGAAATGTATGGGCCGTAATACCAGTTTTGGTGGCGTGGGATTCAATGGTTGCGTTAATCTCATCAAGGGTTGATGTACCGTATTTGTCAGGTTCCCGGTTCCCAAGCATATTCAAATTCGGACCATGAATCACACGTATTTTATATTTCATATCATCATTCCCATTATCATAAATATCTGTATGTTTGATTAGTTATGACGGATCTGTCAGCTTATGCTTTAAGTTTTTAATTGTTTGTTTGTAGTCACCGGTTCCAAAAATGGCCGATCCTGCAACAAAAACATCTGCCCCGGCTTCTGAAATCGTGTAAATGGTTTTTTCATTCACCCCGCCGTCTATCTGAATAAGCGTGGAAAGACCTTTTTGCTCAATCATTTGCTTAAGCTGTTTTGTCTTTTCAATAGTGTTTGAAATAAATGACTGCCCGCCAAAACCGGGATTAACACTCATTAAAAGAACAAAATCAATATATTCCAATACCCATTCAATGGTACTTAAAGAAGTTGCGGGATTTAAAACAACACCGGCCCGGCAGTCGGAAAATTTTATCAAATCAACGGTACGGTTCAGATGAGGACACGTTTCAGCATGAACGGAAATCCAGTCTGCTCCGGCTGCAGCAAAATCCGGAATATACTGGTCCGGATTTTCAATCATCAAATGAACATCTAAGGGCAAATCTGTTACTTTATTCACCGCCGCAACGATAAAAGGGCCCATGGTAATATTTGGTACAAAATGTCCGTCCATGACATCGATGTGTATCCAATCGGCTCCGGCAGCTTCCACATTGCGGATTTCATCGCCTAAAGTTGTAAAGTCAGCAGACAGTATCGATGGTGCAATCAGTTTCATTAATTAAATCTCCGTAGTCATAAATTTTTAAAATTTTCTTATCATAATCAGACAGATCATAAGAGGCAATATAAAACCTGATCAATCATAGATTTCGCTTAGTATTAACTCCTCATTCCTATACAAAAAAATAATCGAAACCGAATATGCCGGCACAGCGACCCAAATTGCACTTTCAGGCTTCATCAGTTCATCATAGAGTATTAATGTCGTATCAAAAGCTCTGAGTTCAATACGGATATGCTGTTTTAAATATCCTGAAGGCAGTCGGTATCTGAACAAAGTTTTTTTATTCTGATTAGAACCGGCAGACTTTTGCTCTTTGACGGTTTTTCGATTAACTTCCAGATTTATTAAATCGTTTTCCAAAACATGGAAACCGGATGACGGATTCTGATTTAAAATAATATTATCCGGTTTAGTTTTTTGATATATCATCTTTATTGTATCAATTTTAAGATGATTTTTTTCAGCCGCGAGTACTGCTTCATCCAGAAAAAGCCCGCTCAGATCCGGCATAACAAATTCAAGGGGTCTTGTGCCTAAACTAATGAGCAGGTTTGAAGATATTCCCCGAAAGGTTTCACTGCCCGGTAACGGGTATTGAGCAACGATTCGGTCCTTTTTGATTTTTGAATGAAATGTTTTTGCAAAACTTCCTTCAAGAAGTCCATTTTTCTCAATAATCAACAACGCTTGTTGAAGATTTAAACCCTTTAAATTCGGCATGGACAAGACTTTTGTCCCTTTTGAAATAATAATCCGAACATCTCTGCCTTGCTTAATGACTTGTCCGGGGTCCGGGTCCTGATAGATAATATTATTCATGGCAAAATCAGGACTGTACTCAGATTCCTTTACTTTTGGATTCAACCCCAGGTTGGTTAACAATTCAAGAACATAAATAATGTCTTCGCCAACTAAGTCCGGAACAACAACGGTTTTTTCATTTTTAATAAAATAATTTATAGTAAAATATGTGCTGATGCCTGAAATGATGAAAAATATTATCATCAATAAGATAAATTTGGGTATTAACCGTATCATCGGATTCTTTTTAAACAGACAGCAAAAAAACCATCCATGTCATGGGTATGAGGAAATGTCCGAAAATAACCTTCTGAATCTGAAAATTGATTTATATCAAATGGAAGATTCTTAAAATCCGTTTGAATCACAAAATCTTCGTGAGTCTTTAAAAAATTACGGATAACCACTTCATTTTCCTCAGGCTCAAAACTGCAAACAACATAAACCATTGTACCGCCAGTTTTAAGAAGTGTGCTGACATTTTCCAGTAACCATAATTGTTTTTTAGCATATTCTTGTAAATTCTGAAGAGAGACACTCCATTTCGTGTCCGGGTTTCTGCGAATTACGCCCAACCCGGAGCACGGCGCATCCAGTAAAATCCGGTCAAAACCCGTATTTTGGAATTGCGGCATCGGTGTTTTAAAATCATGCATGCAGGTTGTTACATTACTGACCCCCAGTCTTTGCATGGCATCATTTAATTGTGTCAATTTCTTTTGATCCTGATCCACGGCAATGATCTGTCCCGAGTTTCTCATTTGCTGGGCAATGTGTCCTGTTTTTCCCCCCAGACCGGCACAGGCGTCAAGCACCGTTTCATCAGATTCCGGTGCAAGCAGAAAGGTAATAAGCTGCGCCGCTTCATCCTGAACCTGGAACAATCCCTTTTTAAAAACTGAGAATTCATGGATAGATTGTTTCGGACGCACAAAACAAAGTCCATCCGGAGAAAGCGTTGAGAGAGAAACACTTTCAGCTTCTGATACCAGCATATCCAGTAATTCATTTCGCTGTGTTTTAATTGTATTGCACCGGACTGTAATGGGCGGAATTACATTCATGTCATCACAGAGCTTTTCGCATGATTCAACGCCGAATCTTTTTATCCAGCGCTTGACCAGCCATTGTGGAAAAGACTTTTGTATAGAAATCGCTTCTAACGGATTTTTTGCGATAGAAGGGAAGGGGAGTGATTCACGATTCCGGATAGCGTTTCTGAGCACTGCGTTCACATATTTCACCACCCATGGCGGGGCAGCACGTTTAGCCATTTCAACAGAGGTATTTACCGCTGCAGAATCAGGAACACGGTCTAAAAAGAATATTTGATACATCCCAAGACGCAGAATGTTAAGAACTGCGGGGTTTATTTTTGCAAGCGGTGTTTTGGAATACCGGGTAATGATCCAGTCTAAATTTCCGCGCCATCGCAGAACACCGAAAATCAAGGCGTTTAAGAAATTTCGATCACGGCTTGAGATATTTAAGTCTGCATTATCAACTTTGTCGGTAATTATTCTGTCTAAATGAAAATGTCGTTGTTGAGACAATTTATTTAAAACGGTGAGAGCTGTTTTTCTGGGTATATCGGTCATATTAGTTAAGAACCGTACCTGCCGGTACTTGTGAACCTCTTAAAAAATCACTGATTTTCAAACGCTTACCTGATGATCCCTGAATTTCAATAATTGACAGGGCACCATCGCCGGTAGCGACGCGCAATTCATTTGAAAATCCTTTAATCACGGTACCCGGTTTTTCAGAAGTATTCACAGATTTAATTCTCGCTTTAAAAATCTTAAGGCGTTTTTCACCGTCATACGTAAACGCACCGGGCCAGGGCGTCATACCTCGGATAAACTGCTCGATTTTTTTTGCAGAAAGAGACCAGTCAATGCGCCCGTCTTTTTTAAAAAGCATCGGTGCATATGTTGCCAGGGCATGTTGTTGTGAAAGCGGTCGTATGGATTGATTTTCCAAACCCTTTAATGTGTCTTTCAGCACCGCAGCGCCATCAATAGCAAGTCTGTCATGCAGGGTTTCTGAAGTATCATCCGGAGTGATCGGTGTTTTTATTGTCAGAAGCATTTCACCCGTATCCAACCCTTTGTCCATGAGCATGGTTGTCACGCCGGTTTCAGCGTCACCGTTGATAATTGCCCATTGAATTGGGGCCGGGCCCCGGTATTTTGGAAGCAAAGATGCATGAACATTGATTGCACCGTAAGTGGGGATTTCCAGTATTCTTTTGGGCAGCACATGACCAAACGCAACAACCACAAGCAAATCCGGTGCAATGTCAGAAATCTGATTATAAAAATCATCGGTTTTCACGGATACCGGTTGAATAACCGGCAAATCAAGTTCTATTGCCGCAGCCTTAACCGCTGGCGGGGATAATTTTCGGCCGCGGCCCTTGGGTTTATCCGGCTGAGTCACTACCAGCGATACGTTGCAGCCGAATTCTTTTAAGGCTTTTAATGAAGGGACCGCAAAATCGGGGGTTCCCATGAAAATAACATTAAACATTTTATCCACTTTTTAATGCCTTTTGTCGTTTTTTCTTATACAATTGTCTTTTTAACGCACTGATGTGGTCAATAAACAAAACGCCTTTTAAGTGATCTATTTCATGCTGCATAATCACGGATAAAAGGCCTTCCGCTTCAATTTTCAGCGGATTACCGTTTCTGTCAAGTGCTTCAACAATAACGCGCTCAGAACGTTTAACATCTGACCGAAAATCCGGAACACTCAGACATCCTTCATTGTCAGAAATCATTGACCCTTCGGAAAATAAAATTTTCGGGTTAATCAACACCTGGAAATCTTTTTTTTCTGCATCAGCCGTCGGGTCATATACAATAATACTTTTATCAAAACCGGCCTGAATAGCCGCAAGTCCGACACCCGATGCTGCATACATGGTTTCAGCCATATCTTCGATAATCTTCTGGACCTGATCATCAATGTCAGTCACCGGTTTTGTGGGCTGTTTTAAAAAAGGGTCCGGATATGTTACAATTTTAAGTAAGGTCATATTAATCAATCAGAATTAAAAGTTAGCTAAAATTTTACGGCCGGAATCAATATCTTTTTGTATCTGTTGTGAGAGCTCATCAATATTTGAAAATTTTTTTTCATCCCGAATACGTTTAATAAAATCAACGCGGATATCCTGACCATAGATGTCATTGTCAAAATCTAACAGATGAACCTCAATGGTAAAAACATGATCATCAAAAGTAGGGCTGTATCCGATATTCGCAACCCCCTTGAAGTGACCGTCGCGGCAGTTAACAGTTACTGCATAAACGCCGGTCTTGGGACAGAGTTCATCGACGATATTGATGTTGGCTGTGGGAAACCCGAGAAGGCGTCCGCCCCGATTCCGTCCGGACTGTACTTTACCACGTATCTGGTAGTGACGACCCAAAAGGGAGACAGCATCATGCACGTTGCCTTCCATGACAACTTCGCGAATACGTGTACTGCTGATCCGGCCGTCAACATTGTTCGCAACCGGAATCCAGCCTGTAACAATGACTTTATATCCAAGCCTGGCGGCATTTTCATTTAAAAAAGTGATATTTCCTTTCCGATTTTTGCCAAATGAATAATCTTTACCAATGACAATGGCTTTGGTACCGATTTTTTTAACCAGTATTTCTTCAAGAAACCGGTCTGCAGATATAGCAGCAAATTCTTTATTAAAAGGAATGCATATGAGCACATCCATACCTGTTTTGGCAATCAGTTCAACTTTTTGTTCATACAGTGTGATTAGCGGCGGCGGATCTTTTTTCTTTAAAACCTTGATTGGGTGGGGTTCAAAAGTGATTGCCACAGATGTTCCGTTAATGGATTCAGCTTTTTCAATGACCTGATGAAAAATTGCCTGGTGACCTTTATGAACACCATCAAAATTCCCAATAGTCACGACTGGGTTAATAAAGGGTTGTTTTATTTCATTTATATCTTTAAATACGTTCATTATAAAAAATACCGGTTTTTATTATATTGATCTTGTCAGATTTTTTTTTAGCATATATAAAAAATATTCTTTTAAATCAATGTTTCTTTTATTTAAGAAGTTGTGCCGAAGTGGCGGAATTGGTAGACGCGCTAGGTTCAGGGTCTAGTGGATGTACGTCCGTGGGAGTTCGAGTCTCCCCTTCGGCACCACCTTTTTAAAAGCCGTAACCTTAATATATTAAGGTTACGGCTTTTTTTATTTTTGAAGTCCATCAGTTTGAAATTCTGCTTCATTATTGAATCGTAATGGGAACCTTTTTAAAAAATATTTCCGAAATTCATTTATTCTATAAATATATATCTACGTAATCATAATCATTATGATTCAGGGTGTCGAATCCTTTCATATTCAAATATTAATTATTAGGCTCTCAGCAGAACAAAAAAGGCTGATAAGTCGCGCTGTAAAATTATCCTTCCAGTGTTTTAGATTTTGTTTTAACCTCTCCCCAGTCGTTGTCAAGAAAGCATGTGATTGAGAATTTCGACTTTGGGAATGTTTTCCAGTTCCCTTAAATGAATGGCTCAAAAAATTTGCTTTGATAAACAACAGGGCAAATGCCGCCAAAACTTTTGTTGTTCGTGATCATCATAAAGCTATCGGCTATTTAAAAATATAGAACGCACAATTTAGTTATTAATAAGGAGTATCCAATGAATCAAAACACGGAATCTATTCTATTTACACCAAAATCAATTGGAAATGTTGAGGTCCCCAACCGTTTTGTCCGATCCGCCACCTTTGAATGTGCTGCTCATGAAGATGGCAGTGTTGGAGATAAATATTCAAAAATTTATGAAAGATTATCCAAAGGCAATGTGGGTCTGATCATATCAGGCATGATGCACATCAGTGAGTCGGGAAAAAGCTATCATTTTCAGGCTGGTCTTCATTCGGATGAGATGATTTCCGGATTGTCCGAAATGACAGAAAAGGTGCACCAGACCGGCTCGAAAATTTTTGCTCAAATTGCCCATGGGGGAAGGCAGACGCTTGTTCAGGGGCGCAGACCCATGGCACCATCCGGCGGGTGCTTGGTTTTAATTTATCCGGTCATCCCTCGTCCCATCCGTATCGATGAGATCGAGACAGCCATCGCTGATTTTGGTGAAGCCGCCTTACGCGCCAAAAAGGCCGGTTTTGATGGTGTCCAGTTTCACGGCGCCCATGGATATCTGATTCATGAATTTTTATCCCCTTTTTTCAATCGGCGAACCGATGAATGGGGTGGAACCGCGGATAACCGCTTCCGGTTTTTAAAATGTGTTTATGAATCTGTTCGGGAGAAAGTGGGTGATGATTTTCCTGTGACCATCAAGCTCAATGTGAATGACCATACACCCAAAAAAGGGTTATCCATTGATGATGTGCAAATGCACTGTGAACGTTTAGCGGAAATGGGAATTGATGCGGTAGAATTATCCTGCGGCACAGTGGCATATTCCCTGTTCCAACAATCCCGGGGGGATGTTCCTGCGAAAGGATTTGCCAGTACGCAGCCGCTTCCGTTTCAATGGATATCGGCCAAAATTTTCGCATTGGCTTTTCCACAGCAGCGGTATATTTTTGAGGAGGGGTATAATCTATGGGCTTCTCAGCACATCCGGAAAGTGCTGCAGGATGTTCCCCTTATTATGGTTGGCGGATTGCGATCACCGGATGTTATGGCAAAAATTATTCACGAAAAGCAGGCCGACTTTGTCTCCATGTGCCGTCCCCTCATTCGTGAACCAATGATTATCAAAAAATGGCAGGACGGAAACAAAAAGCCGGTCAGTTGTGTCAATTGCAACAAGTGTTTTGTCGTTCTGGCCCATGATGAAATGCTTTCCTGTGGCAATAACCGGACATTTTAACGCCTTATTGTCAAGCGCAATAGTTATCCAACGACCTGTTAACCCGGATTTCTCATCAGTGCTTTTTGCAATAGCTTATTTTGCAAAATAACCTATTGTTTTTTAAATTAAATAATTTGTAATTGCGGTGTCACATTAAGGGCCAAGGCCAGGCTGGACCCTTGTACCTATATTTTAAAAATTGAACATTCTTTTCCACTTTTCACATATTGATGACTTTATTGGCTGTTTCCTTGCCGAGTTTCAATTTTAGCAGCCATTTGACCAGGCCATAGGGCACGAAACCCTGCAGTTGTCCTCTTTCTTTTGACAGGGCGATATTCATGGCTAAGGCATTTTCCGGAACATCCGGCAACACTTCCCTGGGTTGCATGGAAATTGCCTGCTGGGGACAAACAGCCACACAAAGACCGCATCCGATGCATCGGTCCGGCAGGATTTTGTGAATTTTTGCTTTTTTACCGGTTTGAACATCAGTTGCGACAATGGCATCGATCTGACATTTTTTGGTACATTTTTTACAGCCATTGCATATTTCTGTATCAATTGTTGCTGAAAAAGCCGCATGAACTTCTTGGGCAGGCTTTTCAAGTTTACGCAAATTGCGGAAAATCTGGCAGGAATCTTTGTCGCACATGCACATATTGACTATTTTCTGTGAATTTGTGCTAAAAGGTACCAAAGACGCCTTTTCACATTCTGTCAATTTTTCCATTAGCTCGTCTTCGGTCAGTTCTTTGCCGATGCCGTTTTCAATATAATACTGAGCAACCATGCCGAATGTGAGGCAGGTATCCATGGGACGATTGACTTTATTGCCTCTTTTCAACTGCTCCACACGGCAGATGCAAGGGGCTGCGGCATACGGCCCGTTTCCCGTACCGCGAACAAGATCACGGATCATGTCATATCCCCGGACCATATCTTTATGTTCAATTGATTGATCAACCGGCACAACCCGCAATTGCTTGGTCTTTTTATCTTGCCAGTGCTTTTCAAACAAACGATCATATACATCATCTGCTTTTTCGGCAATTTCCCGGTCAACCGTATTTACATGCCATTCATAAATACCCATGATAAAATTGGGCTGCATATACAGCGGGGCTTCAGGGGTGTGGACTCTGAATAAAAGCCCTTCTTTGGCCATCTTTTCCAGGCTTTCTCCGGTTGTCTTCTCATCTGTTTTTAATTTTTTTGCTATTTTCACGGCCGGTTCCGGAATATTGGTCATTTTCAATGCAATCTTCGCCTGTTCAGGCGTATAAAACCGTTTGAGAATATCGATTTCCGAGCCGCTTTCAGTTTCCGGGAATCCTGCCGGCTGTTTGTCAAGATGTTTTCTCAATTTAACATATAATTCTGTGTTCATGATTCCCTCCCTGATGTCTGTCAATTTTCGGGTTTTATAAGCATATGCGCTTCCATCGACTTGTAAAACGGGTCATTTGTTCATTTCATGCCAACCCTTAACCAATTAAATTTTGCGACAACGTAGGGTGCATTCCATGCACCATTTCAGAGCCGGTCAAAACGTTGACCCAGGGTAAAAGTAAAAACCGGGTGTTGTTACAAATCAACCCCAGAGTTTGCTCACGGATCTCAGCCGTCCAACCAATCCATTGGTCACGATCTAAAGATTTCCAGGCAGCAGCCCCAAAAAGCAAGCACCCAAGGACATGGTGATTGGCCCCAATAATAAAGTATTTCATATTCTGCCCAACGGGTCGTCCATAACTGAGATAGTGATATTCCTTCACAAGATAATTGAAGGTCTTCTCATTTACTGCCAACTCAGTTAAAAAACGTCCCTGTATTTTTAACGGCCAGTCCATGACCCTGCATATTATAGGTATATGATTGTTGAGTGCAGGTTTTTATAAAATTATTGTAACTTTTTTGTGTTGCACCCCAGGTGAGTGGTACCCGTTCACGGGGTCGAAATTATCAATTTTTCGTAAACTGTTGTCCTGTAAGCGTTTACAGGGTGCCGCAGATGCGAGGCGCCGGGCACGAAGACGTACTCGTCGTACTTCAAGTGCCCGGGAACAAAGCAGGTGCGGTGCCCTGTGAACGCTTAC
>JAQIBZ010000162.1 GCA_027858815.1 Desulfobacteraceae bacterium | reverse complement strand
ATGGCGGAAGCACCGTTTCGGGGGGATCACTACCATGCGTTGTTTGCCACGGGTATGGTTTTGTTTTTGTTTACACTCATATTTAATTTTATTGCGGATTATTTGTCGAATAAACACAGGCAAGTCGGGGCAAGTACGCTGTAGCTCACGAACCGGAGCAGAACAGGAACTGCGTTATTCAGCCATCGAAGTAAAAGACTACGTCTTCAGGCTGAAATGCCTTGTTCCTGTCCCGCTCTGATTCGTGAGAAAACCGGGGCAGATAGAAGGTCACTTTATCATGCTCGATGCAATGAATTGTAGGTCGGATTAGCTCGTAGAGCGTAATCCGGCATTTAGAGAAGAGGGTGGTTTCCTTCAGTCTTCTGCCTTCAACCTAAGCCCCTAAAAAAATAAGGACAAAAAATTGAATCAACCAACAATTTCATTGGTACAACAAACCGCTGGCCGCAGAAAATATTCGCAGGCGGCAATGTTTTATTTATTCCGCCTGGCTGCGGTCATAAACGCCCTGGCGTTGATGATTATTCTGTTTTTTTTGATCAAAAACGGCTGGCGGGCAATCAACTGGACGTTTTTGACCCAGCCGCCCATTGATTCCATGACCAAGGGGGGCATCCTTCCCTGCATCGTTGGTACCATTTATTTAAGCATTGGGGCCATGGCCGTGGCGTTCCCGCTGGGTACTGCATCAGCGATCTATTTAAATGAATATGCCAGGCAGGGGCCCATGCTGCGGGTCATTCGATTCGGTATTAACAATCTGGCCGGTGTTCCGTCTGTGGTGTTCGGCCTGTTTGGGCTGGCGCTTTTTGTGACCTGGATGAAAATGGGGGTAAGTATTTTGTCCGGATCACTGACGCTTGGATTTTTAACCTTACCGGTGATTATTGGAACAGCAGAAGAGGCATTGCGCTCAGTGCCGGATACCTATCGGGAGGCATCACTCGGCCTTGGCGCCACCAAATGGCAGACCATTTACCGGGTCATCTTGCCAGCAGCGCTCCCATCAATGCTTACCGGCGCTATTTTGGCCTTGAGTCGGGCAGCCGGCGAAACTGCTGCCATCATGTTTACGGCTGCCGTATTTTATACCAAAAAATTGCCGACGTCTGTTTTTGATCAGGTCATGGCGCTCCCCTATCATATCTATGTGCTGGCAACCGCCGGAACGGAAATTGAGCAGACCCGCCATCTCCAGTATGGAACCGCCCTGATTCTTATTTTTTTAGTGTTGGGGATGAATCTGGTGGCTATTGTTTACAGGTCACGGCTTAGGAAAAGAAGATAAATCCTGCGTTTAACACTTCTCTCCATCGCTGTAGAAAACCACCTGATTTCTGCCGCTGTTTTTAGCCTGGTAAAGGGCATTGTCCGCTTTTTTAAAAAGGTATTCTTTTTTATCGCCTGTTTGTGGAACACATGAGGATATCCCTAAGCTAACGGTTGCCTGAATTTTATGGTTGTAATGAAATAATGTCATGTTTTCGACTTCAGAGCGGATTCTTTCTGAAAGCTCAATGGCTCTGTTTTTGTCAAGATTTTGCAGAAGCAGAACGAACTCTTCTCCGCCATAACGAGCAACGAAATCCGTATCCCGCAGGAAGATACCGGAGAACACGTCAGCGATTTTTTCCAGATATGCATCCCCGGCAAGATGACCATAGGTGTCATTGATTTCCTTGAAATGGTCGATGTCCGCGATGATAATGGTAAACATCATGTTTCCCCGGGTGGCTGCTTTCCATTGAATATTGAAAATTTCATTAAAGTATCGCCGGTTATATAAACCGGTCAGCACATCCATTCGGCTGATTTTTTCAATTTCTTCGGATTTCAGCCTGAGGAGGTGTTCATTTTCCAGGGCATCCCAATATTCACGGTTTCCCCGTATAGCGATCATCGTCATATATAAAATGAACAGGATGAGCAAAACAACTAAGGCTATATGAATGCCAAGGTAAAACATCGCAATTGCCGCAGGCATCAGCATAAAGATACTGTACAGAGCCGCAGTGCGCCATGACGGAATAAAGGCGACAACACCGCCGGAATTGAGCCCGACAGTACTGGCGAGCATAATGATTTTTGACGACAGTTCGCCGGGTTGAATCATAAAATAGGCAAACCCCACACCCCAGGTCAGCGATGTGCTGTAGACGCTGGTAAAAAAAATACAATAGTTCAATCGGGGGGCTTTTTTATCGATTTTGTCAAACAGATAATGATGTATAATTCGAAAAGCAGCGATAAGGAACATTGCAGTCAGGAAAAAGACCGAAAAAGAAATATGTTTTTTGTAAAACCCCTCAACGGTCAGAACGGCAATCGTGACGAGCAGATAAAAATACATGCCGATAATGGATCGACTTTTAAGATCGTCGATTACCCGCCGGTTTATTTGGTGCCGTTTAAACGCCATTTTAATGCCTTGTTTTTAAGAGTGAAGCATTTGTTGCGGATGGGAAAAATCCGAGCCTCTGTTTCAGAAAGGCATTTATATAGTGTGGATACATAGGGAATCAACATGGTTTTTAGATTAATTGATAATTAATCAGCTTTATAGTTCAGCAGGTCCCTGAATATGGTCAATGCGGCTTCCGCGCCATGGCCGGAGGCGGTCACAATCTGATTAAAGCCGCCGACAACGTCCCCGGCGGCATAAATTCCGGAAATATTTGTCCGGTAGCTGTCCTGCTGGATAAACCCTTCCGGCGTTTTTTCCACGCCGATTTTGTCCGCCAGGTCCACTGACGGAATATATCCGATGGAGATAAAAACACCGGCCGCGTCGATCTGGGTTGTTTCATTGGTCTGGCTGTTAACAACCGTTACGCCTTCAACGGATTTCTCCCCTATGATTTCTTTGACAGTGGAATTGAAGAGAATGGGAATCCCTGAATTGATCAGCTGTCTGGCAAGCACTTCCTGTGCGTCGAGTTTATCGGTCCAGTGGACGACGGTGACATCCACGCCGATATTTTTCAGATGTAAAGACTCGGTGACGGCACTGTCGCCGCCGCCGATCAGGACTATTTTCTGGCCGGCGAATAAAGGACCGTCACAGGTACTGCAATAGCTGACGCCGCGCCCTGATAACCGGGATTCCCCCGGCACCCCAAGGTGTTTGTGGGTAGCTCCGGTGGCCAGCAGCATCGCTTTGGCAGTAAATCGGCGTTTGTTGGTGGTGATTGTCATGGGACGATCTTTTGAAACGGCCATGACTTCTTCTCCCTGGAAAATCTGAATATACTGAAGGGCATGGGTGACTAAAATCTCAACCAGTTTTTTGCCTCCGATCTGTGTCAGGCCCGGATAATTTTCTACAGTCGGGGTGGTGGCCACCTGGCCGCCGAGAATGTTGCGCTCCAGGACCACTGACTTTAAGCCGCTTCGGGCTGCATAAATTCCGGCGGAAAGGCCGGCCGGTCCGCCACCGACGATTACCAGGTCTGTTTCAATTTCTTCGGCATCATTGTCCGGGATAAACATGGTCTGCTGTTCCATTTTCTGCAGAGACAGCATAAACAGTTCTTCCTGCTGGGCGCCGAGGGCAATCAGCATTTCATTGGCAAAGGTTTGCGGAACCGACTGGGCATCATATTCTCTGGCAATGTCCGGGTTGGCCTGGATGTCTATGATTTCAAGGGAAATAAGATCCGGTTTTTCTACAGCCGCTTTTAATGCATGCACCGCCTGCTGGGGACAGTAAGGACAAGACGGACTCACAAACAGCTTGATATCCCGTTTGTCTTTAATCTGATTAAGAACATTTAGCGCCTGTTGTCCGACACCGGTTTTTTTAAAACCCACAAAAATCAGGGTTTCGATAAAGATCCGGCCTTCTTCGCCGATGGGGGCACCAAGCCACCGGATATTATAATGCTCCGGGTCAATGAGGATTGTCGGCGAGTTTTCTATGTTCCATTTTTTTGCCAGATCGTGATCCAGGTCAAATTCATGGAACGTAATTTTATTGGTCAGCTGGCTAAAATATTGGATGGCTTGTCGGGCCGTATCAGCGAAAACATCATTCTTCCCGGTCTGGGCAAACAGATAAACGGGGATCTCTTCAGGCATTTTTTCAAAAACCTGTTTCAATTCTTTTTCCATTTCCTGTTGGGCCGGGTCATGCTCGTGTTTATGGGTCGGTTTCATCAGACATTCTCCTTTTTTAACTGGTCGTTGATCAGGCTGGAGTATATATTATCAAGTAATAATCTTGTAGATCAAGAACAAAACAATTGGTTGGAATTAAGGAGTATATCTTCATCCTAAGTTAAGTGAGGAATATCTTTTTTGTTGCCCACAGTTGTTTTGTCTGAAAAAATTATTATAATGTTAATCATTATGGATAATTTTATTTATTAAGGATTTTGCAGAACTATCAATATTGACGGCTTCGTAAAAAGTCCAAATTCTTTGTTGCGCTGCATTCTTCGTTTCTTCAAAGTACGCTAAGTACTAATCATCACTCAGAATTTGCGCGCCTTGAATTTGAACTTTTATACTT
>JAQIBZ010000119.1 GCA_027858815.1 Desulfobacteraceae bacterium | reverse complement strand
AAGTATAATAGATATGAATTATTATACATAACCTGTAATATAAACTAAACTAAACTAAATCAAATTACATAAAATAATGAATGATAGAAGTGCTTTTCAGATATTTGCGGAAGGAAATTTTCCGGAGCAGGAAACACCTCGGGATAAAATCACCTGAATTCTATCCAGAAGACGGCACTCATTCGAGCATTTCGGCAGGTTATCACGGTTAATGCATTCTTTACATGGACTTTTTACTAAATAACCGATTTCAAAATCAAATTTATCTCTTTTAACACTCATGATCCGACCCTTTTTAAATAATTTTTAATTTTTAAGTTATCATATATAATTTTTTTTTATCAAGCATAATCGATCAGTGTTTGTTTAATAGAAGAAAACGGCATATAATATTTTTTTTTAAATTGCCTCAACATAATGTGTTTATATTGTCATCATTATTATTTTAGCTTGTTTCAAAATCAAAAGTCTCTTGACACCGATGGTTAATATATTTAACAAAAGCCGTTTGTTCGTGCTTTATCTCATAGAGGTATGAAAATTTGTAAAATATTATTCACTCATTATTTTAATTGAAAATCAGGATAAATGCCTTATCTTTTTTTTACCTAAGTTGAGCGATTGACGAGGTTGCCGCATATACAAGGAAAATGCGTTACCGCTATAGTCGTTTATGCGGTTGCACATTTGACGCAGTAGATGCGGTGAGATCGACAATCCCGGAGGGTTTTAAATTTTGAAATATAAAACAGATCACATCCATAAATAAAAATAATTTTTCAAAATTTGAAACGCTCAATTTAGGTTTTTTTTATCGGTCTTCAGGCTATGAATAGGAGAATATGAAATGAATGTCATAAAATCTTTGTCCCGACGGATTCTGTTATGGTCCTTTATTATTATGATACTGCTTGCTTTATTTTTTAATGCGGCAGGTTATATCGGTGCCCGATGGTTGACGACCACCCTGCCGATTCAGGCTGTAAAGGATGCATCAGCTCATTCCAGTGAATTAAAAATCGGACTGGATAAACTATTACCCATCGCTGATATAGTACAAAATCTGTACATTCCTGTTATATCGATTTTTTTTGTGATATTCGCCCTGGTTTTATGGTTGTTGTTAAGAAGTTCTGTTGTCCGGTTTGTCCGCAAATCCTCACTTGCTAATCAACAGTTACCGTCGAAGAAGAAAAAAGCTAAAAAAGATCCATTATCAGAAGATTTTGACGCAGAACCCGTAATTACCAAAAGAGATTTAGCTGAAGCAAACAAACGGTATTATCTGCAACTGCTTTCTGTTTTGCAAAGGGAAGGGCGTTTGATCGATTTTTTTTCCGAAGACTTAAGCATGTATGAAGATGCTCAGATTGGTGCTGCCGTCCGCAGTATTCAGGACAATTGCAAAAATTCCTTAAAAAAATATTTAAATCCAAAGGCGGTAATTGATCATAATGAAGGAGATGCCATTACTGTTCCGGCTGATTTCGATCCGAATACCATTAAGCTGACCGGAAATGTTACCGGCGAACCGCCGTTTCAGGGAACGTTGCGACACAAAGGATGGCGCGCATCTCGTCTTGAACTGCCGACATTGTCAGCCGTAAAGGATCCCGCTATTCTTGCACCGGCTGAAGTTGAGATTATGTAATTAATTTTTAGGAGTATAATGGTGTCAAATCAAGAATTTATTATTGGTATTGATTTAGGAACTACAAACAGTATCGTTGCATTTACGGAAGCGGAAGTACCTGATGACCAGAAACATGATGATTGGCAACCCGAAATCAGGGTGCTTAATATTCCTCAAATTATTAATGCCGGCGTGGTGGATCATCGAAGTATTTTACCGTCATTTATTTATTTGTCAGGCAGTCATGAAATCGCAGACAAAGGATTATCACTTCCGTGGAATACTGAAAATAAAACAATTGTTGGTGAATTTGCCAGGGAAAGAGGTGCAGAAATCCCTCAGCGGCTTATTTCATCCAGTAAATCCTGGCTTTGTAATGTTCTGATCGATCGGAATAAGCCGGTCTTGCCGTGGGACAGCCCGGATGACATATCAAAAATATCTCCGGTTGAATCATCTTCGCTTATTTTGCAGCACATTCGCGATGTGTGGAATCATCTGATGGCATCAGATGATTCCAGTCGAAAAATTGAAAATCAGGAAATTTTATTAACCGTACCGGCGTCGTTTGATGCCGTCGCAAGGGATCTGACGCTTAAGGCAGCCCTCCAGGCCGTATTATCGAATGTAACATTACTTGAAGAACCTCAGGCGGCTTTTTATTCATGGATTGATGCCTCTTCTGATCAATGGCGGGAAAAGGTTAAAAAAGGGGACCGTGTGCTTGTTTGTGATGTGGGCGGCGGAACCAGTGATTTCAGCCTTATTGATGTAACTGAAGATAACGGGGACCTTGTTCTGGAAAGAGTCGCCGTCGGTGACCATTTACTGGTTGGCGGAGACAATATGGACTTGGCGCTGGCATACTCGATTGCAAAGAAATTAGCTGATTCCGGTACACGTCTTGATTCCTGGCAGATGCGCGGCCTGGTTCACAGCAGTCGCAAGGCCAAGGAAAAAGTTTTATCTGATCCCGCAACAGAAGAACATCCGGTAACTATTTTAGGAAGAGGGACCAGCTTGATCGGCGGCACCGTCAAATCATCCATCTCCAGAGATGAAATTGAAAATTCAATTGTTGATGGTTTTTTTCCGTCCTGTGAAATTACGTCCTTGCCAATAAAACAGCAAAAAATCGGGCTTGCTGAAGCTGGTTTGTCTTACGAATCGGATCCTGCAGTTACCCGGCATCTTGCAAATTTTTTAAATCATCAGAAAAACGATGCCGAAGATTCACTTGTTCTACCCACGGCGGTATTATTTAATGGCGGCGTAATGAAGTCTGATAACGTCCGCAAACGTATCATGGGCATTCTTGACTCATGGCAAACAAATGATAGCGCGGAGCCAATCAGAGAGATTAATTCAGATGACTTTGATCTTGCTGTTGCCCGGGGAGCCGCATATTACGGACTGGCCCGCAGAGGCAAAGGGATCCGTATCCGCAGTGGTTTAGGAAGATCTTATTATATTGGTATTGCTGCGTCCATGCCGGCTGTTCCTGGTATGCCGGTGCCGGTAAAAGCGTTGTGTGTTGCTTCTTTTGGCATGGAAGAAGGAACAGGTATCAATCTTAAAAATCGGGAATTTGTTCTGGCGGTGGGTGAACCGGTAAAATTTGAGCTGTTTGGGTCTTTAAACAGAAAAAAAGATACGGCTGGTGAAGTTGTCGAAGACTGGCAGGATGAAATTGAAGAAATTACTTCAATTGAGACGACTCTTGACGGGGAATCCGGTCAGTTTGTCCGTGTTACGATAGAGATTAATGTGACGGAAATCGGAACCATAGAATTATGGTGCGTGTCTGTCCAGGATGATCAATCAGGTGAAGATAATCAACGATGGAAACTTGAATTTAATGTGCGGGAGCAGGATTAATTTGGATCTTGAAAGCGTAAAATATATAATTGGTATTGACCTTGGAACGACCAACTCGGCTGTCTCCTATGTTGACTTAGAAGCGGATACTAAAAAAGATAAAGGGATAAAACTTTTTAAGGTGCCTCAGTTAACCGGTTCTGGAGAGATTTCACCGTTATCTGTACTCCCGTCTTTTTGTTACATTCCCGGAAAATATGATATTGCTGAAGAATCTATTCGACTTCCATGGGTCAGTGATGAAATCAATTTTGTCGGAAAATTTGCCCGCGATCATGGGGCAAAAATTCCATCACGCCTGGTATCATCAGCCAAAAGCTGGTTGTGCCACTCCAATGCAGATCGAAGAGCAAAAATTTTGCCCTGGGGTTCCGGGGAAGATGTGTATAAAATATCGCCGGTGCAGGCAACCGCTGCCTATCTGAAGCATATCCGTATGTCATGGAACAGCACCAGGGGCGATGATGATGAATATTATCTTGAAAACCAGAAAATTATTATCACGGTCCCTGCATCTTTTGACGAAGTGGCCCGGGACCTGACCATAGAAGCATCAAAACTTGCGGGTTTGAAAAATATTACCTTGCTGGAAGAACCGCTGGCTGCTTTTTACAGCTGGCTGATCAAACATGAAGAAAACTGGCAGGATTTCATTAAACCAGGAGAGCTGGTACTGGTATGTGATGTTGGTGGCGGTACCAGTGATTTTACATTAATCACACTGCGTGAGACAGAAGGCACACCGCGATTCGAAAGAATCGCTGTTGGGGACCATTTAATCCTTGGTGGTGACAATATTGACCTGACACTGGCAAGACATGTTGAAAAACAGTTTAAGCAACCCGGGCAACTAAGTGGTGATCGCTGGAAAACCCTTTGTCATCTTTGCCGGCAGGCCAAGGAAAATATTTTGAACAAAGGCATTGATTCTGAAACCATTACCATGATGGGTGAAGGTAGCAGTCTCATCGGCGGAACACTGACGGCTCGCCTTGAACGATCAGAATTGGAACAGATAGTTCTGGAAGGTTTTTTCCCGGTGGTTGAAAACCATGATCCAAAGGCCCAAAAAATTCAAAAAGGCATTTCCGAGTTTGGATTGCCTTATGAAACCGAACCGGCCATAACCCGCCACATTGGTTTATTTTTGGAAAAGCATCAGGATGAAGTCAAAAAAATTCTGGGTAAAAAACCATTTCCCGATTTAATTCTCTTTAACGGCGGATCATTAAAATCTCCTCTGATCCAAAAAAGAATTCAGGATTCTGTCTGTCACTGGTTTGATGAAACCGATTCCAGCGGTCCAATTATACTTGAAAATCCGGTGCCGGATCTTGCGGTAGCCCTTGGCGCTGCCTATTACGGCCTGGTCAAAATAGGTAAAGGGGTTCGTGTGGGCAGTGGCAGTGCCCGATCCTATTATCTGGGCTTTGAAAGAAAAAATGTTAACGGACAAAACGAAAAATCAGCTTTTTGCATTGTAGAAAGAGGTGTTGACGAAGGCTCTTTAATCACCCTGCCGGATAAACAATTCCAGGTTATAGCCAATCAGCCGGTGAGTTTTGATTTATACAGTTCAACCTATCGCTCCGGTGACCAATCGGGTGATGTGGTTATCATAGATGAAACGTTAACCGCGCTGCCGTCCATTCAGACAATCATTCAGTTCGGACAGAACGGTGCCAAAAAGGAAATTCCGGTTCAGGTTGAAGCAGAATTTAGTGAAATGGGAGTTTTGTTTTTATGGTGCCGTTCCCTTTCTTCCTCTCACAGATGGCGTTTGCAGTTTCAATTACGAGATACGGACGGAAAACCGGAAGTTTTTGATTCGGAAGTTTTTGATTCGGCAATCATTGATGCAGCGGTTTCTGATATCCATTCGGCTTTTTCCGCAACCACTGATCCTGCATTATTGATTCAGTTAATGAAAACGATTTCAAAAACAGTCGGCCGGACAAAAGAAAAATGGCCTCTGGCATTGATTCGAAGGCTTGCCGATGAACTTCTTAATGATATCCGTATTAAAAATCATTCAGCGGAACATGAAATCCGATGGCTGAATTTTGTTGGTTTCTGCCTGCGTCCCGGTTTTGGTGACGGTATGGATGAACAGCGGATTCAATCCCTGTGGAAGATTTATCAGCAGGGAATGACTTTTAAAAAGAATTTACAGGTTAAGAACGAATGGTGGATTCTTTGGCGGCGGGTTGCCGGCGGATTGATATCCGGAAAACAACGTCAATTTATACAGGGCCTGAGATCTCTTTTAATGCCGAAAAAAGGAACCAAAATTCGGATTTCAAATCAGGAACGGATTGAAATATGGATGGCGGTTGCCAATATGGAAAGACTGACTGTCAAAGATAAAATTGAATTTGGCAGACAGCTTCTTTCCGAACTGCATCCTAAAAAGAGCCGACCCATGCTTTTGTGGGCATTATCCAGAATCGGTGCCCGTGAATTACTTTACGGTCCTGTTGACCGGGTTATACCGCCCAAAGAAATTAGCTTATGGATCACCAAAATACTTGAAAACGAATGGAGTAACCCCAGGCCTGTTGGTACAGCCCTTGTTCAGATGGCAAGAAAAACCGGTGACCGCATGCGCGATATAGATCCTGAAGTGTTGAACAGTGTCATTACCTGGCTGCAAAAGATGAATATGGCCGAAGAGGCTGATTTTTTAACATCTGTAAAGCCTATGGCTACAATGGAAGAAAGCAAAATTTTTGGAGAATCCTTGCCCACAGGTATTATATTGCATGATGCCTGAGGCCTTTAAAATTATGAGGGAAAAAAAATGTCTGCAACTGATGAGAAAATTAGTATAAATGTTACTATTGATATTTCACCGATAACGCTCCAGACAATTGTTGAAAATGCAAAGAAAATTGTCGGCGCTGATGAAAAAGGGGTCTATCGGGTGGATACCGCCGAAAAAGTGAATGAAATGGTTTCAGCATTTTTAACAAAATATGATTTTGATGAATATGCTAAAAATATAGATAACTATAAACGCTAAATACTTTTTTTATCAAAGTTAACAGGAGATTTAAATTGGCTCCTCTTATAATCGCACATCGCGGAGCAATGACAGAAGCTCCTGAGAATACGAGACCAGCATTTGATAAAGCTGTTTCATACGCTGTTGACGGAATCGAATTTGATGTTCAGATAACCAAAGACGGATGTCCGGTAATCTTTCATGATACGACTTTGGCCAAATTCAATGAAAAATTAAAATCAATTTCAGATTTTACATTTCAGGATCTATCTGCTTATGACTGGGGAAAATGGTTTTCGGAAGCATTCAAAAATGAAAAAATTCTCACACTGGATCAGGTATTAAAAAGTTACGGGCACAAAACCCGTCTGATGATTGAAATCAAACCTTCCCCAAAAGAGGAAACAAAAAATCTGTATTATAAACTTGCGGCAATGGTGGTGGAATCGATCAGGAAGAGGATCCCCGTTGATCAGATTTCAAAAATGTATGTTCTTTCTTTTGATCCGGAGATTATTAAATCCGCCTATTTAAATGATCCGGACTTAAATTATGTTCTGAATATAAATGCCCCACAGATCGATCATGGTCATGTGAATATTGATCCGGAATTACTTTGCGGATATTGTATTGAACATACCCAATTAAGCAGACAATTTGTCGAACATGTACATCACTATGATAAAATGATCATGACATATTCCTGCAATTCAGAAGAAACACTCCGGCATCTTCTCGATCTGGATCTTGATGTGATTATGACAGATGATCCTGGCCACCCCATGTGGCAGGGTAAATTTGTTCTGACCGCAAAGCCCATTAACCATGGGCCTGTTGACGCATGACGGTCGGCACGGTGGCCGACCCTACGTGTTGCCGTAGGGCGGGCCACCGTGCCCGCCAGTCAAATTGAATAGAACAAATTTACCGTGCCCCATGTGGAAAGAATTTGATTTATTATCTTATGTTTAATAAAGTATAAATTACAATTTTTTATTTAAAAGCGGTTAATTGTAAAATAAGTACCCTGTTTAAAATATAATTCTGTGAATTTGGAGTGTCCTAAATGAAATTACAATTGATTTATTTTATTTCGATGATGTTGATGATTTTCCAAACTGCATTGGCAGCCGATGTCCCAACAAATGTCACTCTTTCATCAACAACATCATCCATTGCAGTGGACTGGTCCGGGGATAGTGATGCGGATAGTTATTTTGTTTATTGGGGAACAACATCCGGTAATCTGAGTAACAGGGTGACCGTTGATGATTCACTCACTGAATATACAATTACAGGCCTTGAATCTGCAACGACATATTATGTCGCTGTGTCTTCATATGACAATTCCGTTGAAAGCGATCAATCAGATGTTGAATCAATATCAACTACTGAAGATACAGGCACTCCGGATACACCCTCTGGCTTTTCCATCACCAGCATTGCAGATATTGGTGAAAATTCCGTTAAATTGGAATGGAATGAAAACACGGAAACCGACTTTGACCACTATAAAGTTTATTACAGCACTTCAGCCGGCACCTATGATGCTTTTATTGAAGCAACTGATTCAGATTATACTTCATTTACCGTTTCCAGCCTGACAAATTCCGTACGTTATTACTTTTCAATATCTGCAGTGGACACATCAGACAATGAATCGGAAAAAGCAGATGAATTGATTGTCGACACCCTGGAAGATAATTTTTCTCCAAATAAACCGGCAGGTATAACCGGTGTATTAAGTGGTATCGATTCAGTTACGGTTTCTATTATCGACGGGAATACACAAATGGCGGATTTTACCGGTAACATTTTATATTACGGTAATACTGCCGGCAGTTTAGATAACAGTGTTGATCTGGAAAAAAATTTCTCTCAAATTCTTACCGATCGACCGGTAGGTTCCATCTGGTATTTTGCCGCCTCATCGTATGATTTTTCCGGAAATGAAAGTATGCGAACAGATGAAATATCAGTCACGATTGAGGAGACATCGCGATTTTTAAATCAGCCGGAGGACTTTGATGGAGGGTGTTTTATCAGCGCTTCTGATGCAAAATTGGGCTTTCCGTATCAACTTTGGTTAATATTGACAGCGACACTGTTTGTATTTCTCATACGAATAATTGTGCCGTCAAAAGTAAATGTGATTTTTTTGATTTGTACTTTATGCATTTTTTCATCAGATGTTTCAAACGCAAATGAGGCACCTGAAATGCCGGGCAATAATCTTTTAGGTCTTTCCGTGGGGTATCACATCCCTGCAGAATCTGATTTCAAAGATTATTATGGTGATAATATTTTCCCGGTATATGGATTTTATGAACGTTTTTTTTCTGAAAACGTTTCAGTTGAAATTGAATCCGGGTTTATGCAAGAGCAAGGCAAACTTTTAACTGAATCAGGCGAAACAACCGATATCAGATCAAAAATAACCCTTGTGCCGGTTTCTTCATCTATTAAATTTAATATGAAAATCTTACCCTATATTGTCGGGTATATCGCTGCGGGCCCGGACTACTGGTATTGCAAGGAAGAAACTGATGAAGAAGGGGTGCATCCTGAAATCGAAGAGTGGGTAGGGGGCTTTCATGGTAAAGCCGGGGTACGGCTGTATAATACTGATGAAAAATTTATGGGAACCGGAGCATTGCTGGAAAGCAGCTATTCTCAAATAGATCGTTTCGGAGACAATCATACGGATATTGGTGGATGGGCATTTAAATTCGGAATTTTTTACCATTTCTAATATATGCATCAATATAAATTTTTTTAACAAATGGAAAAATAACCGTCATGACTACTGTATTCAATCAATTTAGAGAATTAACATGGGTTGAGCTGACGTTATGGGCGGGGAAAAAAATTGTCTCAGATGGCCGGGAATGTTATCAGCGTAAAGAGATCAGGCAACTGTCCCTGACAAAATCCGGCGGTATTCTTGCATGGGTTGAAGCAGAAGAACTTTTTGCAACACGGGTGGAATATGAAGAAGGGGAATTTTATTCAGAGTGTACCTGTAATCCCATTGAACATACATGTATGCACTCGATCGCTGTTATCATTGAATTTATAGTACATTTAAAGAAAAAAATTGATATACCGCAAGCGGAATCAAATGATAAACGTTTTTTTCTTTTATAGATTTTATCAAAAATTATAAATTTTTCCGGATTTGCTTTAATGCGTATTGGTCATGGATATGATGTTCATCGGTTAGTTCAGGGAAGACCCCTTTTTTTAGGTGGTGTAAAGATTCCATTTGAAAAAGGGCTTGAGGGACATTCAGATGCGGATGTGCTGCTGCATGCCGTGTGTGATGCACTTTTGGGTGCTGCAGGCAAGGGGGATATCGGAAGGCACTTTCCAGACACAGACCCCGCCTATAAAAATATATACAGTATTGAACTTCTTAAAGAAACATGGAAAATTGTCAGGCCTCATTATTCTACCATTATCAATATTGACACCACCATTTTTGCAGAGGCACCCAAAATTTCACCGTATGCAAATAAAATGAAAGTCAACATCGCATCTGCTCTTTCTATTTATTCCGACCAGGTGAACATCAAAGCAACAACAACCGAAGGATTGGGGTTTGTCGGCAGGAAAGAAGGTATTGCCGCCATGTGTGTTGTACTTATTGATTGACGTAGCTTGAAATAATAGTTTATTACCTATTCGTGATTTTGCAATTTAACTCATAACTAAAAAAAATAAAGCTATATTTATGACAATAAATGTTTATAATTCCTTACATCGATCAAAAGAACCTTTTGAAACACTTGAACCCGGTCGTGTTAAAATGTATGTTTGCGGCCCGACGGTTTATGACTCCTGCCATATTGGCCATGCACGATCCGTTATTGTTTTTGACGTGATATTTCGATATCTGAAAACGTGCGGATATGATGTCACCTATGTACGTAATTTTACGGATATTGATGATAAAATCATTAACCGGTCAAATGAGCTGGGTGTTTCAACGGAATCGCTGGCACAAAAATATATCGATGAATTCCATCATGACATGGACGGCTTAAATGTTTTACGACCGACATTAGAGCCACGGGCAACGGAACATATTGACCACATTATCCGGATCATTGAAATACTTATGGATAAAGGATACGCATACGCTTCCGGCGGAGATGTGTTTTTTTCTGTTGATTTGTTTGAAGGATATGGAAAACTTTCCGGCCGGAAACTGGAAGATATGACTGCCGGAGCGCGTGTTGAAGTCGATCAGCACAAAAAGAATCCGTTTGATTTCGTATTATGGAAAGCCTCGAAACCGAATGAACCTTTCTGGGACAGTCCCTGGGGCAAGGGACGACCGGGCTGGCATATAGAATGTTCGGCAATGAGTGAGGATTATCTGGGGGCCAGTTTTGATATCCATGGGGGAGGGAAAGATTTGATTTTTCCTCATCATGAAAATGAGATTGCCCAATCAGAGGCCGCGTTTGGCCATACATCTGTCAAATACTGGATACACAACGGCTTTGTGAATATTAATCATGAGAAAATGTCAAAATCTCTGGGCAATTTTTTAATGATCAAAGATATTGTTAAAGAATATCACCCAGAGGCTGTTCGTCTTTTTCTTCTTTCTCACCATTATCGGTCTCCGGTAGATTTTACAGACCTGGCAATCAGAAATGTGGCTGCCGGACTGGATAAGATTTATGCAATGCTTGAACGGACTGAAAATTATCTTGGATCATTGCCGGATATGAATGCAGAAGACCATGATGGAATTGTGCCTGAAAAGAATTTTTGGGAACTTTTTTGTAATGCCATGAATGATGATTTTAATACGGCTCAGGGGATTGGCATCATATATGATTCCGTCCGGTCATTAAACAGGCTTTTAGACCAGACGGATCTGATTAGTCTACCGGATCAGGCAGATGATATTAAAAATCGTCAAACCATACATTATGAATGTCTTAATATTATGAAAATGGGCAATATTTTAGGCTTGCTTGCGGAATCTCCAGTTACGTACTTTCAGCAAAAAAAAGAAAAAGTCATCAATGAAGAATCAATTGATGAGGCAATGATTGAAACACTGATTCAGGATCGGAAGGATGCCCGGAAAGCAAAGGACTTTAACAAAGCGGATGAAATAAGAGACCGTTTAAAAGAAATGAATATTGAAATCGAGGACCGCCCCGAAGGAACCATCTGGAAGGTTTTGTCCTGAATTTCTGAGATCCTAAATTTTCTAACCATTCCCAGGCTTAACAGTCTTCTTAGAGTTTTTTACGGATACATATAAACACTGTTATATGACTTAAACGGAATGTGTATGCACATTCGTACTGCAAATAGAAAACGGCGATAACCTGTGAAACATGTAATTCCAGAAAAATTATTAGAATCACCAAGCTGGAAAACATTTTTTTTAGTTTTGATACCCATTGTCGTGGGAATAATATCGGGAACATTTGTTTCTGAAATTACAACATCCAATGGGCTGGACTGGAGTGCAACCTATAAGGCGAAAAGTTTTTACGGCCTTTTAGTAATAGCTTTTTTCAGCTATCTCTATCATAGAGCGACATATCTTTATGAGCGAGAGATGGAGCGTTTCTTGGATGATGATTATTGTCGTGCATACATGAGGAGTAAATGCCTCCCTGAAGCAGCAGAAAAATATAAGGAACTAATACATTCAGGGGAGAAGGGTGAATTAGTAAGAGCAATGAGAGAATTTGAGAAGATATTAAAATGAGATTTATAGTAACCCCAGAATTTAGTGAAAAAGTCTCGTCTCTCTCAAGAGATGGAATTTCGGCTATCTCAACCATAGCGAATTTTATTTCGGAAACAGATAGGAATAGCCTGACCCAGGGAAATAGAGGCATTGAAGTAAGATCGCTAACCGGAGATATTGTTGTCATAAATTACAGCCCATATCGATTATTTGCAAGTTTTGGTAGTGACTCTGAAGGTGAATATTTGCTTCTTATGGATGTATCTATAGAAGCAAGTCAAGTGTCAACAATCGGTGGTTTTTTTGCTACTAAAGACCCACGAAGGAATCAGATGTTTGATCCTAATAGGAATATGACGATTGATCCACGTAGAAATATGACGATTGATCCCAATAGGAATATGACGATTGACCCAAGGCGTAATAGATATTACGGGGGGCCATATATTTACAATACACAGCTCAAACAGGTAGGGTTTTTAGTTCGGGCTAATGAAAATGTTTCACTGATATTTGATATGTCAGCACGATTTATTAGCTACATTGTTTCTACTGGAAGCGGGAATTTAAATATATTTGACATATCTGGAGCTTGGATTGGTTTTCTTGTACCCACTCAGAACGAGGTATTGCTGCACTTCGATGCGGCAGCAAGATGGATAGGCATCATTATATAAAAGCGTTTAACGAACGATTTAATCTGACGCAATTCCGTCTTGCAAGTTAATCGTACGTTACCTGACTCCACTTTAACCTTTTTCAGTGTATTAGCGAAAAACCAATGATTTTTTTGTAAAATCTAAAACTAGAAAACAAGAAAATTCACCGGTTAACCCCAAAATCCAAACTGCCGAACTCCTGAAACCTGAAACACCTTAACCTTTGATTAAAATCATATCATGTCCCAATTTAAAATAGTTTCAGAAATGACCCCCAAAGGCGATCAGCCGGAAGCCATTCAGGCGTTAAGCAATGGTATTAAAGAAGGGAAAAAAAACCAGGTGCTTCTCGGTGTTACCGGATCCGGTAAAACGTTTACAATGGCCAATATCATAGAGAAAGTCCAGAAGCCGACGCTGGTGCTGGCTCCGAACAAAACGCTGGCTGCTCAGCTCTATAATGAATTTAAAAC
>JAQIBZ010000628.1 GCA_027858815.1 Desulfobacteraceae bacterium | reverse complement strand
GTCATCGAGGGAGGTACGACCGAAGCAATCTCCTTATCGACAGGGGATTACTTTGTCGTTCGTTCCTCACTCCGCGTAATGACAACCAGGATTTAGAGGTTTTCGGTCAGGCACTAGTTAAGGTGGCTTAAAATAAGGTGTATTTGATCTTGTGGGGAAGCTAACATCTTGTGGTTTACTTAAACGAAGTGGATAACCATAAAAATTAAATTGCAGGATTTTATAATTTGGATTGTCTATTATAAATTGGTTTGTCTTGAAGGAGGAAATTGAATGAAGCTTTTGAGTATCGGCGGGGTTGCCGGTGGTGCTACAGCGGCAGCCCGTGCCAGGCGGTTAAACGAACATGCGGAAATCGTTATCTTTGAAAGAGGAGAATACATATCTTTTGCCAATTGCGGGCTGCCTTATTATATCGGCGGGGTCATAAAGGAAAGGGATAGTCTGCTGGTGACAACTGTTAAGGATTTTATGCAAAGATATGATATTGATATCCGGGTTTTTACAGAGGTTACGGCCATTGACCGGGCAAATAAAAAAGTGGAAGTAAAAAACCTGCAGACAGGGGAATTATATTATGAGCCCTATGATAAAATTATTTTATCGCCGGGTGCGGAACCATTCAAGCCCCCGATTGAGGGCATTGATCTGGACAATATCTTTAATCTTCGAAACATACCCGACTCCGACAAAATCAAGCAATGTGTTGATGAAAAAAAATCGGAATCTGCAGTGGTTGTGGGTGGCGGTTTTATCGGCCTTGAAATGGCGGAAAATCTTGCCATGCGAGGCATAAAGACAACCATTGTCGAAAAATTAGACCAGGTGATGCCCTCTCTTGATTTTGAGATGGCCAGTTTTATGTCTGCCCATCTGAAGGAAAAAGGGGTGACGTGTATCTTAGGAGACGGCATATCTTCTTTTTCGGAAAGCAATGGTCATCTGGCGGTTCATACGGAAAACGGCAAACACATTGAATGTGACATGGTGATTTTATCCATTGGCGTGAAACCTGAAAATCGGCTGGCTATTGATGCCGGTCTTGAAATCGGCAACCGGGGAGGGATCAAGGTCAGCGCCACTATGCAGACATCTGACGCGGATATCTATGCAGTGGGAGATGCGGTTGAAGTGATGGATTATGTTTCCGGGAACATTACCATGACACCGCTTGCCGGACCGGCCAATAAACAGGGAAGGATTGCAGCAGAAAATGTTATGGGCCGCAGAACTATTTTTCGGGGGACCCTTGGCACGTCAGTGGTAAAGTTGTTTGATTTAACTGTTGCTTCCACCGGTTCGAATGAACGTTCCCTGATTGCTAACAAAATATCTTTTCTTAGCAGCTATACTCACTCCGGGTCCCATGCATCTTATTATCCCGGAGCTGAAATGATGGCAATTAAGCTTTTGTTTTCACCCGGAAGCGGTAAAATTTTAGGTGCGCAGATTATCGGCCAGCAGGGGGTGGATAAACGTATTGATGTGATTGCCACCGCTATTTACGGATCAATGACGGTTTATAATCTTGAAGAACTCGAATTGGCATATGCACCACCGTATTCTTCGGCAAAAGATCCGGTTAATATTGCCGGGTTTGTCGCTGCCAACATCCTTAAAGGGGATGTTAAAAATATCAACTGGAATGAAATGATCGATATTGATCTGGAAACCAATATTCTGATTGATTTGAGAAATCCGGACGAACTCAAAGAAGCCGGTAAAATTAATGGGGCACTGCATATCCCGCTGCCGCAATTGAGAAAACGACTGGGTGAACTGGACCCGGGCAAGAATTATATTTTGTTCTGTGCCATTGGCCTCAGAGGATATGTGGGATACCGCATAATGTCTCAAAGAGGGCTGAAAGCAAAAAATCTTAACGGCGGTTATAAAACGTTTCTGGGCGCTAAGGAAAAAATCATGGCGGAATCTTCTAATACACCGCTTTGGAGAGCGGAGTAGATCGTATTGTAAAAAAAGATGAATAAACGCTTGGACGGTAAGGGCCGTGGAAAAAATAAAATACCCCATCTTGCTGGTCTTTTGCTCCGTCTTCTTTGTTACAATGAAACGCACATATCCCGATATGCTTGCTTCATCGCGCCTCGAATACGGAAACAAAATCCTTCGCCATCCGGGATACTT
>JAQIBZ010000594.1 GCA_027858815.1 Desulfobacteraceae bacterium | reverse complement strand
AATTTTTGGAAAAACTTCTGATCGCTATTGCATGTTTCAATTGAATGCTGGGTTTTGAAGATGAGCATTGTTGTCTGCTGTTGATTTTTAATTCACAATTCAAGACCCGGTACCGATTGGTACCGATTGTTTTCAGGCTATTTTGGGATTGAAACATTATCGTCGTCAAAGTCCCCTTTTTCAGCTGTTGTGTGGCAGGCGATGCAGTTCGACAATGAACCAATGGATTCGCGTTTAAAAACATCGGGTTCGATTTCATGATGTTCTTTCAGGATATACGGGACCAGAGTGATTCTTAACGGTGTTTGATTTCCAAGGCTTCGCATAATTTTTGAAGATAGTTTTCCGGGGGAATAATCAGCGGCATTTGTCTTAAGATATTCAAAAATTGCCTTTTCTGATTCCGGATCAATATCAACAGGCTCGCCAAAATGGTCTTCAAAACCGGTAAGGATTTTATCCCATGACCCGGCGGGTAGCAGATCGGGGGGATATGCCCAATGGCATCCGCCGCAATCATTGATGTATAAAGGATCAGGTACCGGCGGCAAGGTATTTTTCTCATGATGGTCGTCGCTGTCATGGTTCTTTCTTCGATGGTGTTTCCTTTTTTTATCGTCATCGTCATCATGATCATCATCATCAACGTCATCGTGCATGAATTTCTGGTACAACTTGCCGTTATTGTGTTTCCCGTGGTCGTCGGCCTGGGCAATAAAGAATGACCCGTTAATCATCAGGGCAAATATTATCACAAAATTAATCCATATATGTATTGTATTTTTTTTCATAAAAACCCCCTTATTAAAAAGTGCTTTAACGATAAACGCAGGATTATACACTTTTGTTTTTTATTTGGTTGGTGTGAAAATATTTCGAAAAGATATTCGTCAGGATTATATACAGATGGGGCTTAATTATTGGTGGGCTAACAGAGAAAAGATTGATTTTGAAGGTAAATCGGTGTGAACTGTATTTTTAATCCAGCGTAAATATTGAAAGTAACGCCGGCGCCCAACAGGCTGTTTAAAATATATGCGGATAAAGTAATTAAAAAGATGGATGAATAAAGAATTGTAAAACCGGACATTCTGATGGAAGCGGTTTTTGCTTTCAGCACCTGACCGTCTTCGAGATTACAGCTTTTACAGTTCGTCCCAGCACAATGGCTATGCAGTGGCAGGTTCTTTGTTTGTTTTAAAGTATTTGTAAAAAAATGGGGACATGTTTCTCCGCAGAGACAGATCTCGGTTGTCACGCTGTTTGTGAATATGGCCAGCGTAATAAACAGAAGAATGAAAAATTTGAATATTTTTAGTTTTCCAATCAACGGATTCTTTCCATTTTTAAAAGCGGAAACGCTTTATTCCGCTTCCTTTAAGATATCAAAATGATTAGTGTCTATATTTTAGATAAGATTCTTAACAAAATCAATAATTGTTGTTATATTTATGTTGCTTCGTAAGGAAAAAAGTTACAGTCCTGAGAAAATAATTTCAATTCAAAAAATGTAACCTTTTTTTATTTCAGGCGACTATAATAATTAGCGTTTATGAAGAATTTAAATTAGTGTTTTTTGATTAAGGTGAATTGATGACAGAAAATAAAACCCGGGATCTGTTCGGTGGAGTGAAATTAATGGCTCCCGTGATGGTTGCGGCTGCTTTGCTGGCCCTGACATCCTGTGCTGCTGTCGGGCCGGATTATACGCCTCCGGCACCTGAGGCGCCTGCGGCCTGGAATACTGTGCTTGAGACCGGGATGACCGCAGATCCGGCTGATGCAGAAATTCTGGCCAAATGCTGGACCGAATTCGATGACCCGGTCCTTTCAGGACTCATCTCCCAGGCTGCCGGCGGCAATCTTGATTTAAAACAGGCGGAGTCCAGAATCCGTGAAGCCCGTGCCCGACGAGGCGTCGCAAAAGCAGGTTTTTTTCCCACGCTCGATACGTCCGGTTCATATACCAAACGTTACAGCAGCAATACGACCAATGATTTTTACCGGGCCGGGTTTGATGCCGGCTGGGAAATCGATATTTTCGGCGGAACCCGTCG
>JAQIBZ010000512.1 GCA_027858815.1 Desulfobacteraceae bacterium | reverse complement strand
AAGGCTTGGCCTGCTCTTAACCTCAAATCGATGCTCTGTAAGATCTAAAAATTCAACCTCATTTTGAAAAATCAAATCTATATAAGTCCCATGTAACATATCGGTCTTTTTTATAGCGTTAACAGAATTCTCGTATTGAGACTGCGTATTTATTGCTATCTGGGTTCTAAGCCCAAACCGGCGGAATTTATCCATCCAGTCAAAAACACGGCCGCGAAACGGAAAAGTCATCTGCAAAGATGTAACCTGTCGGATTGAAACCATAGATGTGGATACGGACATGTCAAGAAAAGCCAAAAACCACCCTTGCCTGACGCAATACAGGTCACGCATCTGATGTCGAGTTGGGGTATACTTCAGATTGACATCTAATTTCAAAGGACTTATTCAAAAATCGATTGACATGTGTCGCGCTACTGGCTACAATAGGCCATGATTAAAAACTTCAAGCACAAGGGGCTGAAGAAACTTTACGAGATGGGAAGCAAGCAAGGCGTTAAGCCGGAACATGCTGCCCGGCTGCGGTTGATATTGGCAAGGCTTGATGCCTGTTCCGCCGTCGAGGATATGAACCTTCCCGGTCTTGGGCTGCATTCGTTGAAAGGTTCATTAAAAAGCTTTTGGAGCGTGTCTGTATCCGGCAACTGGCGGGTTATTTTTCGGTTTGATAACGGCCATACCACAGACGTAGATTATTTGGATTACCATTAAGGAGCAATATTATGGTTATGTATAACCCACCACATCCCGGAGAAGCCGTTCGGGAGTTTTGTATAGAACCTTTAGGGTTGTCGGTCACAGAAGCGGCCAAGGGTTTAGGCGTGTCTCGTTCGTCGCTGTCTGAGTTATTAAATGGCCGCCGGGGAATATCGCCGGAGATGGCAATACGCTTGTCAACAGCGTTCGGTGGCAGTGCTGAAAGCTGGATCACGCAACAGGCGCAGTATGATCTTTGGCAGGCCATGCGAGGTGCAGACAGAATCAAGCGCCAGGTCCGTGCTTTTGCCTGATGATTTTAACTTATGAGATTCTAATTTGAAAAGATCGGGAGCAACTACCCATTTAAGACCGATTGGACAAATTCCGCCGGTTTGGGCTTACAGCCCCATTAACAGATCTTCTACGTAGAGGAGCCCGCCAATTAATTACGGAGGCAGTTGAGTCCGAATTGCAGGAACTTTTCAAAGAATATTCCGTATGTCCGATACACAGACAGCCAAACGATCTAAACCATTTTAAATATATGAGCTAAAGGGCTTGGGACACGTGATGTGGAACCATTCATTTTAGCCATTATCAAAGCAAAAAGTGATGTTATAGGATTTCCTGGAACGTAATTTATAGGGTTTACTTTCATTAAATGAAACAGGGCGTTAGCTGTTTCACAAATATTGTTACACTCTGAGCTTAAATATACATTTGTTTTGCCTAAGCGTGTTATCAGGGTTTCTGAGACTTCTTTGATGGCACAATTCCCTACAACCAGGACTTTTCCTGTTATTGAATTTACAACATCTTTATCATGCCCCTTTCCCATCAGAAGCGTCCAGCCTCCTTTTCCCTTATGATCCAAATACATTGTTTGCATTGCACAAAGTGGATTATTAACACAACCTTCTCTACACGCCCTTTTAAGGCCTTTTATAATGGTAACATCTTTTGGGAAACTCGGGTAAAGATCCCAAGGATATGAACCGCTTTCTGGCATATCTCCCATTAAATCGATATTAGATAAATCTGTAACATCTCCTGTGAGTTTTATATCATCAAGATTTTTAACACCGTGGCCCAATCCTTTTTCAATGGCAATTTTTAAATGCGGAACATCATTAACATTAAAGCCGAAAATTTTTGAACCTGCGATATCTGCCGCAATAACATTTTTGCTCCCAATAAGAATTTTAAAGGGACGAACCTGCTCATCTGCAAGAGCAGTGGCAAAATAATGACCGTAAATTGAACCCTCCACGCCTTCAATTATTGTTATATCCGGCTCAATATATCCTAAAACATCCACTAATTTACTGGGAAGGTTATAATTATGATCAGCACCACGGGATCTGTGCATTGGAAAACCCCACTGATTTTTAATTCCAAGTGTAACGACTCCCATAGAATGAGTTTTCAGTTTTGGTACATTAATATACAGATATTTTTCCCGTTCGCGAATAAGGCGCATTACAGTTTCAGGCATTTCAAAGGAGATTAGCTCATAGCCCTCAGGGTTATTTTTAGATTGTTTTTTTTTTCCGGTGAAAGCAAGAGTTTCACTTTTTTCTTCGTCAAGAAATACCGGGACACTTCCGGTTTGTTTGCATAATTTCGTATATCCAGTGCCATAATATACCAATCTGGTGTAGTTTCCCTGAGTAGCATTTTCAAAAAGGAATATTTTTTTTGCTCCGTTTTTTTTCCAGTATTCAATGATTTCTCTTAAAACTTCAACTCTTGTATGGCTGTAAGCTTTTGAATCTACGGCGTTAGGCTTGATATATACTTCCCCACTTGATTTGAGCAGGCTGGCGCCACCCAGTCTGTCAAAGATATCCTTAACACATATTTTGATTTCATTTACCAGCTTGCTATTCAATGGTTTGAAATTTGTAAAACTTTCTTTTTGATGAGAAGCGTTTAATCTTTTTACTACCACTTCAGTTTTCATAATGCGTTCCTGTAATTAATAATTATACAAGTCAATTTCGGGAATAAATATAGCCGGAAAAAGGCCCGGCGTCAAGACAGGTTTTATACCTCGGAAAAGCTCCCTTTGTTGATACTTTTATCTATCCATAATAATTAATAATATGTTTGATTTCGATCAAAAGTCCCATTCTTTTGAGTTAAAAAAACTTGCAATAGAATGCATGGGTGTTAAAAATTATTCTATTGAATGTTAAGGCAAAACTTGCAAATGCACCCATTAATTCATCGTTTTTAATTCAAATGGTGGCGTTCTATTAAAATCAAGATTAAACTGAAATTGGAAAATTGGGGTCAAGTCTGCCCTTGACTCTTGATGATTTTAGCATATATTTTATCAACTCGATTCTTAAGTTTTCTGTCTGTGTCCATGCGCGCCCTTAATCTTTCAATAATACTGCTCACGGAACTGTATTTGGCGATGTGAAAATAGTGACCGATTTCTTTTAATCGCTCCCGCCGCAACCTTCGGAAAAGAAAAATCCCTGCATTTCTGGGCTCGTTGAAATATCCCCTGCGTGAAACAAGCAGGTCCGCAGCCTCCACCCCATAATGAGAACATACCGCTTCAATGATTTCCGTCCGCTTCGGTGCCAGGGATCTGGCATGTGGAATTTCTTCGGCATCTGTTTTTATTCCAAAAAAGGTTGCTCTTACCCAGTCCGTAAATTCAGAAGTGCCCAGACATAACGGCCATTTGTTGTCATCAAAAATACCGGTGATCGCTTCATCATCCTCGGTTTTCATTAAATTTTTGTATGCCCTGATCCGATCATTTTCGTTCAACGTCAACATGGACAAAATAAATTGTTTATTCAACCACTCCCATTTTCGGGCCGTGGATAAATATCCTTTATGACTGCTCCACTCATATTGATTCGGATTTTTTACAAGCCCGGCCTTTTTTGGATTGTTATGGATATATCGAACCAGTTGCAGCAGGTAGTTGTCGGCACTCACAAGAATGGATTTATATCGGCCCCGAAACAAAGGCCCGTCGCATTTATGCCGCCGGTTATAGGATTGGGTATAGACACCGTTTAAGTGTCGCATGCACCTTGAAATGTTGCCGTCCGGCGTCTGTACAAGTAAATGATAGTGATTCGGCATTAAACAATAAGCCGTCACCCGCAGATTCCATGCCGCTGAACTCTCCTTGAGAAGTTCAACAAAGGCTTGATAATCTTCAGAACCGCTGAAAATATCCTCATACCGAA
>JAQIBZ010000488.1 GCA_027858815.1 Desulfobacteraceae bacterium | reverse complement strand
TCAGGAGAAGCAAATGACAGACATTTCAAAAATTACGCTTTACAGCGGCGGTCATAAGGGCACCGAGGCAGAATTCGGCAAACTTGCAGAAGCATGGAACATGGAAGAGGTGAATATATCCTTTGAAGGGCACAATGCTGAGCGCACCCGGGGTGTCAAGGTGCTGAACCAGGAAGAGCTGCAAAAGGGTGATGTCAGCATGGAAATTGTGTCCAAGCTGATGAAACGCAATTACTCCAAAACAGATAAGATCCGAAAAGTCATCCAGACCATTTTTCATATGGTCAACAACGGTCACCATGTCATTGCAGTTGGTTGGATACAGGCGGACAACACCGTTAAAGGGGGAACCGGTTGGGGTGTCGAACTGGCAAAATTGTTTAACCGGCCGCTGAACGTCTATGATCAAGATCGAAAGAACTGGTTTTCCTGGGAAGACAGTCAATGGGTTGAAAGCACACCGGTAATTATCGCTGAAACGTTTGCCGGCACCGGCACCCGCAACCTTTCCGAAGACGGTAAGCAGGCCCTTCTTGCTCTTTTCACCCGTTCCTTTGGTCCTGCAAAATAAAAAATGTGAATGGATAGTGAATGAGGCCATCGAGAGCTGCCGGCAAATTGTTGTCAGCGACGGAAGGGCAAAAGAGTAGATTCACAGGTTGCCTGTAAATCAAATATCAAGGGTGCTTAAATTGATTTTTTAAGCACCCTTTTTTTATATTTTAACCTCACTCAGGACTAATTGAAGTCTTTTTTTTAAATTTCAAATTATTGTCTTGCCCCCAATCCCATTTGCGGTTTTCTATGTGTAATAATAAGTCTTTGTATTTGTGCTTTTTTTTGCCGGCATGGCAACGGCAAAAGAAAAAGTGGTTATTTTTCATGCCGGCAGTCTGACGGTTCCGTTTGCTAAAATGGAAAAAGTGTTCGAGACGGCGCATCCGGATATCGATGTTTTGAGGGAACCCGGCGGCAGCACCAAGATGGCCCGGATGATTTCCGAACTGCACAAACCTGCCGATATCATGGCTTCCGCTGATTTTGCCGTCATCGACAAGACACTTATCCCGCAGTATGCCGCCTGGAATATCCGTTTTGCTACCAACCAGTTGGTGCTTTGCTATACGGACAACAGCAAGTTCGCCAACCAGATCAACCGGGACAACTGGTATGACATTCTGGCCCGCAAAGACGTTGTCTGGGGACATTCCGATCCCAATCTGGATACTTGCGGCTATCGGAGTATAATGGTGCTTCAACTCGCTGAAAAATTTTATAAACTACCGGGGCTTTATGACCGGCTGATTGCCAACCGTCCTGCGAAAAATATCCGCCCCAAGTCCGTTGAGCTTGTCTCCCTGCTGAAAACCGGGAACATGGACTATGCATGGGAATACCTGTCTGTTGCGGTCCAGCACGAATTGAACTACGTCACCCTGGATTCGCATATTAATCTGGGTGATTATAATTATGATGATTTTTACAAACAGGCTGCGGTGGAGGTGACCGGGAACAAGCCCGGAACATCGACAACCCGGAGTGGAAAATCTTGCACCTACGGCATTACCATGATCCGGGATTGTGCCAATGCCGAGGGTGCCGAGTTGTTTTTGGCATACCTTCTCGATCCTGAAGGTGGATTAAAGGTCCTTTCGGAAATGGGACAGCCGCCTTTTATACCGACATGGGTGCCGACCAAAGAGATGAAAACAGCTCTGCCTGATCTGCTGAAAGAATGGGTAGAAGTCAGACAATAACACGAATGAAATATAAAAAGTCTGTGAACTTGTCTATGCTGATACGTCAATGAAGATAGAACCTTTCATGTGGCTGATGATCTCGTGCAGCCTTATGATCATTGCCTTTATATTGCTTCCTCTGCTTGAAATGGTGGTGCAGCCGACGGCCGCCGAAATGGTAGAAACGCTTCATGACCCGGATGTTGTCAGGTCCATCATGTTCAGTGTTTTAACCTCGTCTGCGGCAGCCTTGATTTCTTTTGTGCTTGGAACGCCGTTTGCCTATCTTCTGGCCCGCGGGACCTTTCCCGGCAAAAAAATCATAGAAAGCGTGGTCGATTTACCGATCATGATTCCTCATCCGGTGGTCGGCATTGCCCTGCTGAGCATCGCGGGCCAAAATCATTGGATCGGTCAAGCACTTCAAAAGATGGGGATGACGTTCATGGGTACGGCAACCGGCATCATCACGGTAATGACTTTTGTGGGGATTCCGTTTTACATTAATACGGTGAAAACAGGATTTGAAGCTATTCCCGTCAGGATTGAAAACGTGGCCAGAAGTCTGGGGGCTTCTCGTTCCGGGGCATTTTTCCGGGTAACATTTCCGCTGGCCTGGCGAAGCATGGTGGTGGGAATGATTATGTGCATGGCCCGGGGGATCAGCGAATTCGGAGCGATTGTGATCGTCGCCTATCATCCGATGGTTGCGTCGGTGCTGATTTATGAACGATTTACGGCGTACGGGATTAAATATTCCCAGCCCGTGGCAGTATGGCTCATTATCATCTGTCTTTTTCTGTTTCTGATGCTCAGACTTTTTTCAATCCAAAAAAAGTCCGCGACATGATTCAGATCAGAGACCTTACGGTAAAGCTGCCGGGATTTATCCTTCAGAATATTGACCTATGGGTGGGAAAAGGGGAATTTTTTACGCTTCTCGGGCCGACGGGCGCAGGAAAAACCCTGATACTCGAGTCCATCACCGGGATGGTGCCCATCCATGAGGGGAATATTGCGATCAACGGTAAGGATGTTTTAAAAATGCCGCCGGAGAAGCGAGGTGTTGGTATTGTCTACCAGGACAGCGCCTTGTTCCCACATCTGAGCGTACGGAAAAATATTTTTTTTGGGCTGCGGTATCATGGGAAAACAATTCGAAAGTCCGGCAAGATTTGTTAATAATTTTGCGCGGGTTGCGGATCTGGTATTCAAGATACCGCATGCCGATAATGGATGGGGAAATTATGTGGCCATACGGCCGGAAGATATCCGTATTTCATGCAAAAGTATTTCAAAAAGCGCAGATAATGTTTTCAACGGGACCGTCACGAATATCTTTGACAAAGGGATATACAGTGATATCCGTCTTGATGTGTCAGGCATTGCGTTTAAAAGCATCCTGTCGTCCAGTTCCCTGTATCGTATGAATTTAGCGGAAGGTGAAACGGTCTGTGTGGCGTTTGCGTCGGAACATGTTCATATGATGTGATTTTTTTTAACACATCCATTCACCTGGGAACCCATATCGTCTCAGCCGTTTACGATAGCAGGCAAATCCGTTTTTGAATGTTTATAACGTTCGGCATATCGAATGTTTATATTGTTTTTTCAATTATTATTCCCGGATGTAAAATTCAGCCACTATTTTGAAGGCACCGGGCCCAATCCTCCCCGAATAAACCGCATCATGCCCTGAATGATTTTTTCATCGTTTTTCAGGGCATCTTCCCCGGCAAAAATCTTCATTCGTTCCTTATAATAATCCGATGTATAGGAAAACTGGAGCATTACCATCAGGTTGTCGATGCAGAAAGACGTCACATATTCATCGATATCAGAGGCAATCACTCCGTCTTTTTTCGCTTCTGCCATCAGGGCGCGGGAAAACTCTGCTGTAATGCTTTCCATTTGTTTGGAGAGCTTTTGGGATAAATGGGACAGGCCTTCAGAGGTGAGGTCCAGATAAATCTGGTTGAGTTCCGGATGCTGTCTTGAGTATTTCTGGGCCATGCGCAGCAGCAGTTCAATTTTATCAAAGATGTCCCCATGCTCAAGATCGACACTTGAAATAACGCTTTCTAAAACTCCGTAGCCATAGTCCGCGATAGTTAAAAACAGGCTTTCTTTGGAATCAAAATAATTATACATGGAACCGATACTGATACCGGCATTTTTGGCTATGATATTGATGTTTGCAGCTATAAATCCCTTAGCGGCAAATTCGATAATGCCGGCATCCATGATCCGTTTCTGCTTTTCTTCAGCTATTTTTTCAAATCCGTCCTTAAAATGTTTTTCCAGAAAGAAAGTTGGCTGAAAAGGAGTGATATTTGTTGATGGTGTCATATTTAGTATTTTTTGGTTAATTTTTATAGTTGGAAAGCCGTTTATCATATTTTCAGATTTTTAGTGAGTGACCACTCATGTTTATAATTTTAGGTTAAATATTTATTCTTTATCTGGGAGATTTCGTTTTTCACATTTTCGATTAAGTTGTTGCAGGCTTTTTTCGCAGCCCGGGCTATTTGCAAGGTCTGGGAATGATGGAATTTTTTATAAATGGATTCAGTTTCGCTGAGCGCTTTTTTCAGTAAATCATCATCAAGCCCGGAGAGATCAATCGGTCCTTTATCCATGAAATCGGATGTGTCGAACGTATAAGGGACTTTGCCGGATACTTTTTCCCGGAGTTCCTCGGTGGGTGGGATCTCAAAATTGCCGGTGAGAATATCGTTGAATCTTAAATCAATGATTTCCTTAGCGCATTCCTTGGCAACTTCCCAGTTTTTTTGCAGGTTGATGTTTTCAGTAAAATACTGCATTACGCGGACTTCAAATTCTTTACTTTTCATGCCGGCTCCTCCAATATTAGATTTGACATTAGATTTAAAAAACAGTCCCTCTTGATCTATTATTCATTTTTTTTCAAGTAGTTGCAATCTGTTTCCATTGATATTTATTACAAGATGGTCGCCATTTTCTTCCCCAGCATCTTCAATAATCGATGAAATCTGCATCATCGCCCGCTCAGAAAATTTAATCCGTTCATCACCGTCTGTGAGATAAAGATTGTCATCTTCAATAAATAACATTGATGGATTCAGTGTCAGATGTTTTCCTGTATTTAATTTCAGTATTATAGCATCATTAAAAATAACTGCAAAAATAAAAAGCGCGGTGTCTTCAAATCGAAAATACACTTTTTCGAAAATATCATCCCGGGTTTGGGAGACAAAATAACCGTTATCATCTTTGGCAATTGATTGATGAAAAAAATCAATGATTTTCTTTTTCCGGAATTTGCCGCCGGCATTGCACCAGCAACCGGATTTATCCAGCCAGAACACCGCATCTTCTTTTTTAATGACTATTTCTTTTAAGTCTGGTGTCATTTTGTTTGTCTCTGTAAAGTGATGACTTAGTAAACGTCAGATTTAGATGGCAAAGAAAAAAGTGTCAAATTTAAGGCGCACAAATTCTTTGGAATGAGGTGTAGCTTGCTACTCCGCAGTGACAAAGAATGAAGTGCAACACAAAATTTGGACTTTTTGCGAAGCCATCAAAAGCTGTATTTGGCTTCAATTAACACCCGGTCATTTTGTCCAATATCCTGCATCTCCGGCAGATTGCCTGATTGATAGGTCACAATACCAAATAGCACAGACAAGAAATCATTGACATCATATTCTGTTGTATAGCGCTCAAAAGCGCCGTCATCGCCCATCAGGCCGAATAACGATACCAGAACGGTCATGGTAATGGTATCATTTTCAAATGTCCGGATAAAACGAAAGGCAGACTGGAACAGATTTTCTTGTGCCTGGTCCGGTGCTTGTTTGAGAATGGATTTAAATTCACAGATGTGCCGGTTGACTGCTTCAATACTGATTGTTGTTTCTGAAAACCCGGAATATTCAAAACCTGCCAGCACATCGACACGATCATAGTTTTTATCGGGCGTATTTATGAATTCAAATCCATGAAGCCATGCGGTTTCACCCTTTAAAAGCCAGTTTCCCAGTGCAATATTAGCGGTTGTTCCAACCATCTGCAATCGGTCATGGGTCAGTTGAATTCCCGGGATCGTGCTTCCGCTGACTGTTTCAATGCGGGTTTCGTCATTGTAATAATCTGCATAGTACGCTGAAAAATCCCATCCGGAAAAAATGCCGTTTAAGGCCAGGGCGTATTCCGTATGTCCAAGGGTACTGCCGGGTTTATCTTCAGGCGGTGGCGGAATGGGAGCCGGGTAAAAATCGCTGCCAAATGCCGGGTTCTTATTGAATCGGATTTCGTGAATCGCCAGGGCAGAAATATTAAAGTCGTCGACATAGTAGTCCAAACGGGTCATGGTAAGCGGGAGTCTCAGGTCTTCAATGTCTGTCATTGCCGGTTCTCTTAGATCCAGCGGGTTAATGACATCAGTGACCCGGATGTTGTCGGATTTGCCCCAGACCACGATCTGCCGGCCTATTTTAATATCCATATTTTTAGTGATGGATCCGAGCAAATATGCTTCCCTGAGTTCAATCTCAGATTCATAATCATCGATTACCTCATCAGTGTAATTATCGTTATAGTCGTTCTGGCCGTTAATCCGGTAGGCAAAATCATAAAAGCTTTTACCGCTGACCAATGCCTGCCATTGTTTTGGCAGGTCGATGTTTAATTCAAGCTGCAGTTCCGTTCTCAGACGGGACAGTCCCCGCCAGTCTGTCTGATTATAGGCTGGGGATTTATGGGCGAAATTGTAACTGGAACCGATTTTAAAATATCCGTCTAAATTAAGATATGATAATCCGGAATATGTTTCCAACGGGGTTGGTGCAGGTGAGGGTCCCGGTGCCGGGGGCATCTCAAACGAATCATCAAATTCGTCGTCAAATCCATTGAGGACATCCATGCCTTCATCCGGCATTGCAGTATCTTCTTCAAAACCATCCAGTATATCGTTTAAGTTATCTTCATTATCGGCAAATGCAGCATCCGGACAGACTATCATCGTGTTGCATAAAATAATAAAGAAAAAGACAAGAAGAAACCGAAAAACCGACACTTCATGAAAACGCATCTGCTTCATAGCCCTTTTTCCATTCTTCTGACAGTAAACATATCTTCTTCCAGCCCCTGATTAAATTTTACATTATCAAATCTTAATATGGTTTTATGGACGGTCTGTTTGCCCTTTTTTTTTGCCACATGCATTTGCGTGCCCACCCAAATGCCGTCGATCTGTTCTAAATTGACTACATCCATGTACTTGATATATCCGCCGATTTTTTCCCAGTTCACCGCCCGTACGATAAAATATGTTTCTTTTTGAACGATAAGCAGGGATTTCGTGTAGCCGGTTTCATCAATGATGTCTTTAGAGCGCGGTACCGATTCGATGACCCAGGCATCTTTGCCCCGGACCTGAATTTCTTTTTTTAAAAAAAAATCATAATCTTCCAGATTCCGGGATGTCATGTCCGAATAATTGAGATCAGACCCCATAAAGCTGTCGCTTTTATCACTGGATGCAATCCGTTTGGTTTTTCTCAGTGCTGGTAAATACAGCCACTGGTCGTCATTCTTATCTGGGTTATCATAATCCCGGGTTAAAAATGATGTGTCTTTTACATCTGCCGGGTGGATGAAAAACATGAGACGAAGGGTGTCTTCGCCTTTGTCTTTTGCAAATACAGACAGTTTTCTGATTCGTTCTTTGTTGTGTTTGTCAATCAGCGTCATAACCATTTCCGATGTCTGATTATCGCCATCATTCCTGTCATCCACTTTTTGCATGATCTCGCGGGCTTTTTCATCGTCGGCCATGGCAGATGATATTGGCACAAGAAACGTAACCATAAAAGATAGCCAGATAAGCGTATAAATTAATTTCATATTTTCCTCCTCATATTGAAAAATGGATCAGCCTGTTTTTGACAAAATTTTTTAAAAAAATTATGGTGATGAATCACCACTATATCAGAAAAAGCCACTACAACGCAGTAGATGGTGCTTTTGACGACGCCATCAATTTTCAGGCTCGGTTTTTATTCACAAGAACCATCAACGCCGGTGCGATAAAATAGTCCGATGCCAGGGCCATTAAAATGGTAAAACCGGTGAGAAAACCAAAACGGATAATATTTTGCATGCTGGCAAACATATAGATGAAAAACCCGACGGACAGAACCACCGTGGTGACCAGCATAGCCCGCCCGGTGCTGTGCAGTGTGTCAAATACCGCTTTTTTCGGATCGCCGGACTGCTCATAATACCGCCGGAAATTGTGCATGAAATGGATGGTATCATCCACCGCAAGGCCGATGGCAATACTGGCCACCATCATGGTGAACAGATCCATGGGGAATCCGAACCAGCCGATGACGCCCAGCATGATGATGATGGGCACCAGATTGGGAATCATGCTCAGCAGGCCGATCCGGATGCGGCCGATCAGGAGGATCATCATCAGGGTAATGACTCCCAGGGCGATCAGGTAACTTTGTGCCATGCTCGTGATGGTGTTGTTGAATGTTTTTGCAAGCAGGGCGACCAGTCCGGTGATCTGAAAGTCAACATCAGCAAAATTTTTGTCCAGATAAGCGGTGATCTCTTCTTCTACAGGATCAAATAAAATACCATCCACAAAGGGGACTTTAAGCGTCAGCCGGGCCATGGAAAACTGGCTGTCGACAAAATCTTCCAGGTCATCCGAGCCGCTGTTTTCAAAGAGTAAAAATTCCTGGGCTATTAGCGGTTTATTTTGCGGGATGGTATATGCCGCCGGATCATTTTCATTTAATGCCTGGTTGATCTCCTTTAAAAGTGTGGTTACGGACCAGGCTTTTCCAATAAAAAATTCCTGATTGGATATTTTTACAAATTCATTGCCGGCTGTTTCAATCCGGTTAAGCAATTCCGGTTCATAGAGGCCGTTTTCCCGGTTGGTTTTAAATAAAATTTCCATGCTCAAGGAGCCGTTGAGTTCTTTGTCGATTTTTTCAGTGGCCGCCCGGATATCACTGGTTTCCGGCAGCCATTTCAATGGATAATGGGAAAATCGGATGGAAAAAATGCCTGCAAAAGCAATGGCAACGATACAGAAGCTGACAAACAGGATTTTTTTTGGATGGGTTGTGGAAAACAGGCCGATTTTTTCCAGCACATTATCCATGACCCGGTTATTCTTTCGCAGGATTTCTGTTTTTTTGTTGCTTAACGGGATAATGGCGATCAGTGGGGGAAGTAAAACAATTGTGTAAATAAACGCAAGTACGACCCCGGCGCTTGCAAATATTCCGAGTTCCGCCACCGGCGCCACAGATGCGTTGGCAAAAGACATTAGCCCGGCTGCGGTGGTCAGATTGGTCATCATAACCGCCAGGCCGGAATGGCCAATCGAAAAAATAATAGATTCTTCCTTGTTTTTCGTCTTCCGGAGACGGTGAAAGAAAATTGCCAGAATATGAACCGATGATCCCACGCCAACTGCCAGAATGAAAGACGGCAGGATTTCCGTCGGTATTTTGATGGGAACGCCGAAAATCGCCATCAGGCTGATGGTGGACAGCAGAGAAAGGATAACGATTAGCATCGGCAGGACCACCCCTGTAATTCTGCGAAACATGATATATAATAATAGGGATACGGTCAAAATAGCCAGCAACATAAATTTTGACATGTCAGACATCATGGCTTCTTTTAAGAAATGAACCACGGCAGGAGACCCGGCCAGATAGATGGGCAGATCATCAGATCGATACTTTTCAATAATTTTTTCTACCGTCTGGACCACTTCCGTGTTTTCCTCGTCGGTCAGGTATCTTTTTTCAGCGCCAGCAGGTGCCTGGATATCGGCATCAAAATCATCAAACCCTTCCATGATGTCGTTTTTCTGGCCCATGGATGAATGACTCTGAGTCCGGATAATAATCGTGGTAAATGCTCCGTCTTCGGATATCAGCATGTTTTCATACATGGGGTTGGACAAAGCCCGCTGTTTGATCGCCTGAAGCTGGTCGTCGGTTTCCGGCCAGTTTTCCAGAAGATCTTCAACAATTAAAAGGTCTCCTTCTCCTCTGGTGTTGCGGGCGTTGATCAGGCTGGTGATATCGTCAAGATAAGGAATATTCTCTTCCAGTTCAGCGTGCAGACCGGCAAGTGTTTTTAAAAAATTAACATCAAATACCTGCTTTGGTTTCAGCGCCACAATCACCACTTCATCGCGCCCGAACTGGTCCCGGAAATCATTATAGGTCAGCAAAGCCGGGTCTTGTTCGTGTAAAAAAGATTCGGTAGAGGTATCAATTACAATTGTCGGCAGCCGGGACAACAGGGCACCAATGGCAATCATCATCAGAAGAATCGTTTTCAACCGGTGCCGATAAATTGTGCGGGCAAATGCTGCGAATTGAAGTTCGATCCGGTTGCGAATGTTGTTCATAGTCAATTCCTTTTATCGTTTGATAATTGCCCTGAAAATAAGTTCTTCAACTTCTCCGACAATATCCTCAGGCCATTGGCTGATGCAAGTATCCGATCATAAATTTTGGGTCTCGTTACTTGTATGAATTGCCTGAAAATAAAAAAGATGTTTTAACGAATTAGAAATCAGGATAACATGATTATAAAATGATTTAAATAGTGATTTATTGGTAAAAAAGAGTGTCTGGCAATGAAAGCTGTTGTTTTTAAAAATAAAAAAATTTCTGTAACAGATGTTCCGATGCCGGTTCCCTCTGAAAATGAGGCGCTGGTAAAAATACATCTGGCCGGTATTTGTGCCACTGACGTTGAACTTTTAAAAGGATATCATGATTTTGCCGGTATTCCGGGCCATGAATTTATAGGAATTGTGCATTGTGCGCCGGATCAACCGGGCCTTGAAGGCCGGCGGATAGTTGCAGACATTAATTGCGGGTGCGGTGTATGTGATATTTGTCTCACCGGCGATCAGCGACATTGCGCCAACAGGGGAGTCATTGGTATTCGCGCCAGAAATGGCGCGTTTGCTGAATATTGCAACATTCCACTTTCAAATCTGTATGTGGTTCCGGACAGCATTGAAGATGAATCGGCCGTGTTTGCGGAACCCCTGGCAGCGGCCCTTGAAATTGTCCGGCAGGTGCATGTTACTGAAAGGTCTCGGGTCGCTGTGCTTGGGGACGGGAAAATGGGTCTTTTGTGCGCACTGGTATTGCAGCAGTTTGCACCAAATACGGTTCTGATCGGACACCATCCGGATAAGCTGTCCATTGCCGGTGAGCAGGGTGTTCGTACGATTTTTAGATCGAAAAATGAGACGGATCAAAATCTTGCTGTTCATGTAAAAGATTTTGAACTGGTGGTGGAAGCCAGCGGCTGTGCAAACGGGATCAATGAGGCTATTTGCATGGTGAGACCGGAAGGAACGGTTGTGATCAAGACAACGTCTTTTGAAAAGTCCGTCATTGATTTTTCTGCTGTTGTTGTCAATGAGCTGAATCTTATTGGATCCCGTTGCGGAGATATTGCCCAGGCATTGGATTTTATGGAAAAAAAAATGATCGATTTTTGTCCAATGATTGAAGCTGTTTATTCGTTGGGTGATTTTGAAAAAGCCTTTGCCCATGCCGGGAGAAAAGGAAGCCTGAAGATTTTGATCGGCAATAAAAATGAATAAAAGGGTCAAAAGGTGGCCGCACTAACGCAGCCCGGCCACTTTCTGAAGCATATAAGTTACTAACTATTATATCAGTATTTTATATTAAAAATTTTTCAAACTGTCTTCCCCGAAAGTTGAGTTATGATCCATTCAAATCAAAATCCGGAAAAGGTGCCTATTTCGATTGATTTGAAAGAGATCTGCTAAGATAAAGCAGTGGCGGACTCCTTTTTCTAAAGATAAATACACAACTTATTCATCTTTAGAAAATTACTGCATGATCATGGATTCCGTAATGTCAATGACGTAAGAAATTGAAAAAATAGTATATCAATAATTATTTTAAATTCATCAGGTATTTCCTTGCGGTCATTTTAAATCAGATGATATATTTGTTTTTTTAAATGTAACAAAACCTGTTGACAAAGGAATTCACATTCTATATTAATTACACTTCTCAAACACAAGTAATCAACGTTTGCAAAAAACGTAATGCTTTTTTTGAGATAGAAAATTAGGTGCAACGTTTTTAAATACACCTTTGATCTTTGAAAACTAAATAGTGACGAATAAAGATTGAATTTGAGTTTAAACAGGATTGATTAATGAGTGCTTTTCGGAGTGCTTAACATATTAATTGGAGAGTTTGATCCTGGCTCAGAATGAACGCTGGCGGCGTGCTTAACACATGCAAGTCGAA
>JAQIBZ010000405.1 GCA_027858815.1 Desulfobacteraceae bacterium | reverse complement strand
ATTTTTAAAAAATCTTCTGATTGCTATTGCAAGGTGCAATGGGATGCTGGTTTTTGCGGCGAGCACTGTTGTCTGTTGTTATTTTTAATTCACAATTCAAGACCCGGTACCACGGTCATGAATCATATGGTCTTGAAAAAAAGGAACTTCTAAATAAAGCAGGAATAGATGAAAAAACCTTGTCGAACCCTGACGGCCGGATAGGTATAAAAAAAATGGCCCGATTATGGGAACTGGCTGTTGAAAAGTCTGGTGATGATTGTTTTGGCCTCCGGGTTGTTCAATTCCTCCACCCGACAACCTTTCATGCCCTTGGCCCTGCGCTTCTGGCTAGTTGTAATCTTTATGAAGCGCTTGAACGTCTCTGCCGTGTTTATCATATAATCAGCGATGAAGTTGAAGTTCGGATAGATTTGCTAAAAGATGACATCTCATTATGTTTTACTCCTTTTCCTGGCCAGCCGTTGCCAGTTGGAGCCTCTGTTGATGCCTTTATGGCAGTTGCCATATCTTATGCAAGAACGCTGGATGATGATAACTTAATTCCGGTTAAAGTAGAATTTATGCATGAGAGTGTCGGAGAGGTAAAAAAGTTTGAGGACCTTTTTCGAGCCCCGGTTTATTTTTCTCAAAGCGACAATCGAATTTTATTTAAAAATAATGATGTCTACAAACCGCTGCCAACCGCAAACGCAGAAATCGCCAGGCAAAATGATAAAATCGTAACAGAGTATCTGGCACGGTTTAAAAAAACCAGGGTCGACCAGCAGGTCCGAGCACGGTTGATAGACTTGTTATCTTTAGGCGAACCAGATATGGAAAGCACAGCAAAGGCAATCGGTCTGAGCCAGAGAAGCCTGCACCGCTATCTCCAGAGTCAGGGCACGTCATTTAGGGAAATTTTAGACGATACCCGAAAGCAACTGGCGGATCTGTATATCAGACAACCCCATCTGTCAGTAACTGAAGTGGCCTTCATGTTAGGGTATTCAGATTCAAGTAATTTCAGCCGTGCATTTAAACGCTGGTTTGGAAAGTCACCCATTGCATATAGAAAGTGACATTCAATCTCATAACTCAATTGCAGAATGAAATAGCTACCTGAGTTTTTAAAAAATTTTGCAAAAAATCTCACCCCATATTGTGGTCCGTCGAAATGAAGAATGCTGACAATCCTTATCGACAGTCCTCACTTATGGAGATTTCTGCAATACTGTCGTTTCTATACAGAGTGTTTTAAAAATATTTTATTTAATTATATCAATTTTGAGTTCATGTTGAGTTTGTAACCCCATCCTCAATATAGAACATCCCCTAAAAAAGAATCAGACAAATACTGGTATCTATTTTTCTTATTTAGGTGTATGCTATAAAATACATGAAGATTCCTCCCAATCGATCACACTGAAACTGATCAAACAGGAGGAATGATAGGTAAATACATATTCATCTTGATCTTCTTTTCTCTTTTTTCTCCTCTTTCAACTCTTGCCCGGCCAGTGCCAGACACCAGACAGATAAGATGCAGGCGCCAAAAAAGTCGATTATTCAGCACCTATCATTTGCCACTCATAACATCATGGACAACGAAAAAGATCATATATGACCAATAGGCAATATATGACCTTTTTATAGGATTATTAATGAGTGCCATGAAAGTCCTATTTAAACCGAATATTCATAAAAATCGGAATAATAAGTGACACGACGTTGGGTGTTAGAAATCTGGAACAAAAAATGCATGTTAAATAGTGAGTTAACCGAAGATGAGTGGCGCATAAAGGATCTTAATATGAAATTTTCTTTTGGAAAGAATTTAATTTGTTATTCCTTGATATCTCTTCTTACCATACTCTCCACATCAAATAATTGCATGGCATATGGGGGAGGTACCCACATACATATATCCTCCGAGGCCATGTATCTATCAAGTAACCCGGATTTAGAAAATAGTACATATAGCAGTAAAATTAGAGCTGGATCCTATGAAGCAGATGCAAAATTTTTTGATGGTACTGAGTGGAGAGAAAAATTTTGGGATTTGGCATATAGAGATCATTTTTGGGACCCTGATACAGGTGATGCTCTATCGGAATGCAATCCATGGTGTGATACAGCCTATACAAAGGCCGAGGAATACTGGGGTTATGCAATTAAAAAATATAATGATAATACCAATGAAAATGGGAAGAATGAAGCTTATACTTTTTTAGGCCACATTGCTCATCTTCTTGCGGACATGGCAGTCCCGGCCCATGTTCTTAACGATGCACACCCCCCCTGGAACCCGGATTCCTATGAAACATACATGGGTGAAAGTGATCATTATAGTGCGTGGGATAGAGATGATGTCTCTTTGCCAATACGATCGGCAAATCAGCTAAAAGATTTGTTTTATGACTTAGCCCAGCACACTCAGTATTTTCCTAGTGATGGTGAAGATGGTAATAGCCATGGCCAGTTCGATGATGAACTTGACTTTGAAGGTTGGCCAGACGATCCCAACAGTATGCGAGAATTTAGTTTTCCGCTTCCAGGGGAAGAAATATGGTACATTTCAGATGACAATATTCAGGAGGAAATTGCTCCTAAACTGATTCCATTAGCAATCGAGTATACAGCTTCGCTTTATAATTTATTTTATGCGCAGTTCAATAGTCATGTCTCTGTTTCAGATGGCATCGATATTATATCACCGTTTATTATCGGTGATCATCTTTCGATTTCTTTTGAATTATTAGAAACAAATGGCGTATCGATTGAATTTGAGCAAGTTGCCATTGCGATCCTCGATGGGAGTGACAACTTTTTATTTGATTTCGCAATTTATAACAATATCACCCTGGGCCAACGCGAATCATTAAGAAAGACCACAAGCAAAGATATCGGGGATTTGCTCCAGGCCGGCACATATAAAGCTGTTATCCGCGGAAAACTACCCGGAGGAGACTGGTTTGATTTTGATGTAACCGGTGCCGGCGTTAATCCGCAGTGGTTTAGCGCCACCAATTCAGGTCCCGGCAGCTGGGTGTCTGTTTCAAACGGTGTGTCTGTTTCACCCAGTACGGTAACTCTTGGCGAAGATTTTACGGTGACATTTTCATTAAAGGAACGATTTGGGGATCCTACCGTTTTTGAACAAATAGCGGTCGAAATTTTACGCGATGATGGGGAATATGTTTTTGATTTTGCCGTATGGAACAATATCACAATACCGGCTTACGGCACCTGTACTCAAAGTGTGGCAAATAACCTGAATGACACTCGCCTGGAAGGTGTGTATAAAGCAGTCATAAGGGGAAAAACGGAGGGAAGCAACCGGTTTAACTTTGACACCATTGATTATGCGCAAAACCCCGCCAGTTTCCTGGCAACTTATGACGGGGGCGGTGCGAATCCGGATCTTATCGTCAGGGATCTTTACCTGACAGATCATAAAACATTTTTTTCTCCGGGCGAGGATTTCCAGGTCTACACATGGGTAAAAAACATCGGTGACGGAGATGTTGATCCCAGCCAAACAGTGCGGATTGAATATTTGCTGTCCACGGGAAAAACTATCGACAGTAATCCGGATTCTATCGGCTATGACGATATTGATGGATCAGAACTCACCGCCGGTCAAGGCGGAGGCAGAGATTTCCACTTCGACACCCCGGATGAAATGGGGACATATAATATAACCGTGGATGCGGACACAGAAAATGTCGTCATTGAAGACCATGAGAGCAACAATAAATATAATCCGCCGCTGGTATTGATGGTGGATTCGCCTGACCGATCGACCCTCACAGATCTTTATAATATCTGTAGTGACCTCCAGGTAGACAGTTCGTATACAACAAACTGGGGCGCTGATGAGCCTGTCAATACCTGGTACGGCGTTGAACTGCACCCGGATGATTATCGCGTCAAAAAACTAATATTGCATCTGACGGCAACAAACGATCACATTTATGCGTACTTAAGCAAATTGCCCAGACTGGAAGAACTGGAATTGGTCGGCACAAATATCATGTCTGTGAAAATCGGAGATTTAATTAATCTAAAAAAACTTTCCATAACTGTTTCCTCGTTACCTGCTCTAAATATTCCCGGTGAGATATATGGATTAACCAATCTAATGGATTTGCGGCTTAGGGGTTTTATTACAGGTACAATTTCTCCTGCGATCGAAAATTTGGGGGTATTAGAATATCTTAAAATTTCCGGATATGAACCTGATCCCATTACGGGAGAATTTGATCCCATTACGGGAGAATTACCGGTTGAGTTATTTTCTCTTTCCAATTTAGTGCATCTTGATTTAAATCACAATGAATTCGAAGGTTTGATTCCCCATCAGATAGGCAACTTAACTCTCCTAAAATATCTTAATTTATCTGAAAATAGACTATCAGGCGAGTTGCCGGAAGAATTATTTAGTTTATCAAATCTGGAGTATCTTATATTAGGATCTCACTCTGTTGTTTATTATACGCTTGGCCCTCCACCTTGTAATATTCTCGAAGGAACGATTCCACCACAAATCGGGAGCTTAAGTAATTTAAAATATCTTGATTTATCTAACAATCGGTTTTCAGGTGAATTGCCGGAGGAATTATACACCCTTACAAAACTGGAATATCTTTATTTAATCAATAATTCTTTCAGTGGTCCGATATCCGCACAGATTGGCAATTTGAACAAGTTGTCTGATTTATGGTTATTTTGCAATTCGTTTTCAGGCGAGTTGCCGGAAGAACTATTTACTCTTTATAGCTTAGAATCTCTTCGACTGGGTGTTCAAGGTTTTTTTGGGAGGTTTAAAAATAATTTTTTTAATGGCCAAGTTTCCCCTCAAATTCAAAACTTAAGCAACCTTAAAATACTTGATTTATCAATGAATGATTTTTCAGGCGAATTGCCGGAGGAATTATACACCCTTACAAAACTGGAATATCTTTATTTATCTAATAACAATTTTGAGGGGACGCTTTCCCCGCAGATTGGCACATTAATCAATCTATGGGCTTTGAATTTAGCCGCTAATGATTTTTCAGGGGCATTGCCTTCGGAAATCAACAATTTAACAAATCTTTATAGATTGGATTTGGGTTACAATAATTTTTCAGGTGCAGTGCCTCCCGAAATATGCAATTTAACAAATCTTGATAGATTGTTTTTAGGAGAAAATAATTTCAATCAAATCCCCCCTGGACTAACTGAAGGTCGATCTTACGTCTATGTTTATAATAACCATTTAACTTTTGAATCTATTGAACCAAACATTGGAAACTCATGCTCTTTTGACTATTCTAACCAGGCTGTGATACCGGTTCCCGAAAATCATATTTGGGTTCCTGTTGGAGAAACATTGTCCCTGTCTGTTGATGTCGGTGGAGAGCATAATCAATATCAATGGTTTGGTGGGGGGCAAGACTCATTTTTTAATCCAATTTCCTCATTGAGTTCTGACCCGTCTTTTATCAAATCCGATTTTACAGCAGAAGATTACGGAACTTATGTGTGTCATATTACCAACACAACGGTAACGGATCTAACTCTATATTCTGAAGAAATTATTGTGGACGGAGCTATTATCAAAGGAACAATATTCGAAAGCGACGGCATAACACCATTTTTCGGTTCGACTGTTTGGATTGAAGCTTATGCTGCAGGCCCTTGTAACTTCGATTGGGCAAAGGAGGCTTATTATGCTAATATCAACATTGGCGATAATGGCACCTTTACGATAAACAACCTGCCGCCGGGGACATATTATTTGAGCGCACATACTGATGACAATTGTTTTCAGGAATGGTGGACATCTTCAGCGAGTGTTCGGGATTGTATGAGCGCAGGCACAATATCTGTTGCTGAATTCGAGGAAGTGACGGGTATAAATTTTCAGCTTGATCCGGGAGCCAGCTCTATCTCCGGCATTGTCTATGATGCCATCGATCATAGCAGTTTAGTATGGATTGGGATTGAAGTGTATTTGTATTCCGATAATCCTTGCAATGAGACGCTGGTCGCCTATGGCAGCTACACCAACAGCTACATGGATGTCAATAATAACTGGATTGATGGGACGTATACAGTTAATGGACTTGAAGCAGGCAATTATACCCTGCGCGCTGTTGATGATGAAGGAAATTACCTGAGCGCTTATTGGGCATCATCGGATAGCGTGGCGTATTGTCAGAGTGCAGGCATAATAACTGTTGGCGAAGGTGAGGAGGTGACTGGCAAAGATTTCTATCTTAGGCGGCATGCCACTATCTCAGGCACGATGTATGTTACCAACTCAGGAGACAACTCCGTCAGCCAGGCCAATCTGGTCGGGTCCGACATCGTCCATTTGGGAACCCTCAACGGCACATTGAACTCTCCCCATGGCATCGCCATCGATGAGGCGGCCGGCAAGATGTTCGTCGTCAATATCGGCAACAATACAGTCAGTCAGGCAAATCTGGACGGGTCCGGCGGAATTAGTTTGGGTGACCTGAATGGTACATTGAATTTTCCCCTTGGTATCGCCATCGATGAGGCGGCCGGCAAGATGTATGTTACCAATTATGGAAACGACACCGTCACCCAGGCAAATCTGGACGGGTCCGGCGGCGTCAGCTTGGGCAACCTTAACGGCACATTATACGAACCTGTTGGCATCGCCATCGATGAGGCGGCCGGCAAGATATATGTTACCAATGATGGCAACAACACCGTCACCCAGGCTAATCTGGACGGGTCTGGCGGCGTCAGCTTGGGCAACCTTAACGGTACATTGTACGAACCAACTGGCATTGCCATCGATAAGGCGGCCGGCAAGATGTATGTGCTTAATGACAACAGCAACAGCATCACTTATGCAAATCTGGACGGGTCCTTCGGGATTCCACTTCGCGCCTTCAGCACCGTGGGGCTCGCACCGTGGGCTTTCTATACCGAAGGCATTGCCATTATCGGCTCAGTCGAAGACTGCTCTTTTTGGAGAGACGATTTCGATGGCGCCATTCCTGATTTGACATGGGTGGAACTGGCGAATATCGGCACGAACAACAGCGCCTTATTTCAGAATAATCGTTATGAATTTCATGTTGAAAATCCTGGCGGCATCGAAGCCCAGCTCTTTTCTGGAATTTCAGGCCCTACGTTTGCAGACGGCTCATTCCAGAGTACAGTTCAGCAAATTGCGCCGTCAGATACCTTCATCGCATCTATTTGTTTACGAGGAGACCCGGTAACTGGAGATGGTTATTATTTTTTTGTTACAAATTCTACGATAGGTATTGGCAGACAATTTGGAGGGGAACTACCCCTTCTTCTTGCATCTCAGCCACTGGCAATTGATTGGACTGATTTTCAATTCAAATGCGAGGTGATCGGCTCAAATCTTTATGTCAAAGCCTGGCCGACCGATGAACCGGAACCCGATTCATGGGCTGTTACGGCGACAGACAGTTACTTTGGCAGCGGAGGCTGCGCGATTGGCCTTACAGCTTCGCCAAATACAGTTAATCAAGTTGCTTTTGACGACGTGTTCCTGAGAACTGGTTCAATTGACATGTGCACAGATACAGATGATGATGGCATTCCGGATACTTTAGAATCTTCAGGCTACACCGATCCCAATGATTCAGACACCGATGGCGACGGCATTCAGGACGGCACGGAGATTGGCCTTACCCTGGCACACATCGGACCGGATACGGATACGGGATTGTTTCAGCCGGATCTGGACAATACCACCACAACTTATCCGTTACAACCGGATTCAGACTATGACGGCCTCACCGACGGTCAGGAGGATGCCAATGCCAACGGGATGATTGACGCGGGTGAACGTGATCCGAATAACAGGGACTATTCGTTTAACACCAACTCCGCCACATTTACCAATCCCTTTATGACGACGGGTGTTAATATTATAGGGAAACGATCAGAATACGCCGGCTTCGGCACTTGGGATGGATACGGGCACTATATTGAGACAGTAGGGACCGAAGTGGTGGATAGTGTTGAATGTTTAAAAATTTTGGTAAGAGGCAATGGCAACGACCCGGACCCGGATATAGATCCGGAATGGTATTATGAATGGTTGGCGGAAGATACGGACCAGTGTATATGGATGTTGCAGGTCTATAACGGTATGTCTGATACAACTTCCACATTTGGCGCAGCTGATGCTTGTCTGACCTTGCCAGCTGATCCGGTGGTGGGACAGGTGTTTTTTGATTATGATAAAGAAATTATAAACACCAGCGCCTCTGTTCCGCAACTGGGCACCGGTGCCGGGCCTTTTTTCAACTGCCTTGAAATCAAGGTGTCCGACCACTATCCCTTTGTCGAGGGAGAGAGAACGGAATATTACGCGCCCGGCAACTGGGTTGTCAAAATCGAAAAAAACGTTGGTGCTAATGGATGGGAACTTAAATTAAGAGGTGATATTAACGGTGATATTACCGGCGATGGCAATATTGACTTGCCTGATGCCATCCTTGCGCTTCAGATTGTTGCCGGCATAATCCCAAGCCAGAATATTTATTTAGCAGCCGATGTGAACGGCGATAATAAAATTGGAATTGAAGAGGCAGTTTATATTTTGGAGAAGGTTGTGGGGATTAGGGAATAGCTTTAAGTTTAACAAGAAAAAGTGGCTGGTGGTTTCTGAAATCATCGGCCACCTTTTTCTCAATCGCGGACAGTGCACCTTAGCCAGCCAGTGCTCACTCTATAAATCAGAATCCCAGTGCATCTTACAATAGCTATGCTTGGATTTTTCTAAAATCAAGCATCCCACATATTGTGGTTAAATTCTTCAAAAAGGTTATCCATTTTCATTTCCACCTGCATTGCGTCGATGCAGATCAGCAATCCCGGTAAATACCCATGAGCGAAACCCGATAAATAAGCCGCTACTGTGGCGGCTTTTTAAGGGGAGTGCCGCATCCATCTCAGCTAACCGGTTGTATTCTTTGACCAGGTTATCGATCTTTTTATCGGATGATTTTTAAATTTAAATTATCAGGTATCATATTTTTATACTTTGAATTTCAGACTTTCAATTTATCCTGTTATTCTATAATGTTCAATCAGCTTATGAATTTAAATAA
>JAQIBZ010000337.1 GCA_027858815.1 Desulfobacteraceae bacterium | reverse complement strand
CAGCTGAAGCTGGACCCTGAATTACGGTTTGAAAATCTGTCAGCCGGATTAAAGCGCCGGGTGTTGCTTGCCCGGGCCCTTGCCGGTGCACCGGATGTTCTGCTGTTAGATGAACCCACCAATCATATGGATATTGCATCCATTGATCTGATTGAAACGATTTTATCAAAATTTGCCGGAACCCTCTTGTTTGTGACCCATGACCGGCGTTTTCTGGAAAAAATCGCCCGCCGTATTATTGAAATTGATATTGCAAAAATTACGTCCTGGGACTGTGATTACAATACCTATTTAAAGCGTAAAGCGGCATTGGTGGAGGCTGAAGACGAATACCATCATCAGTTTGATAAAAAGATGGCCAGTGAAGAGGTGTGGATCCGCAAAGGGATCCGGGCCCGGCGGACCCGGGATGAAGGCCGTGTGCGCGAACTCTTGAAAATGCGGGAAGAACAGCGAAATCGGCGGACCCGTCAGGGTTCAGCCAAAATGGAACTTCAGGAAGCAGAGCGAACGGGAAAGCTGGTTCTCAAGGCCAAAGGCATCTCTTTTGCCTATGATGACAAATCCGTTGTAAAGGATTTGTCCTTAACCGTGATGCGGGGTGACCGGGTGGGTATCATCGGACCCAATGGCTCCGGAAAAACCACTCTGCTCAGCCTTTTTCTTGAAAATGTTTCGCCGGATGAAGGGACAATACGTCACGGGGTCAACCTTGAAGTCGCCTATTTTGATCAGACACGTGAGCAACTGGATGAGGACCGGTCGGTCCAGGATAATGTGGCAAACGGCAGTGATTTTATCACGGTCAACGGCCGGCAGCGCCATATCATCGGTTATCTCAAGGATTTTCTGTTTTCCCCGGACCGGGCAAGAAGCCCGTTAAAAACACTTTCCGGCGGAGAACGCAACCGGCTGCTTCTGGCCCGTCTTTTTACCCGGCCTTCCAATGTGCTGGTAATGGACGAGCCCACCAATGATCTGGATATTCAGACCCTTGAGTTGTTAGAAGAGTTGTTGCTTGAATACAGCGGCACCCTTTTGCTGGTCAGCCATGACCGGGCATTTTTAAATAATGTGGTGACCAGTACCCTGGTGTTTGAGGAAAATGGTATAATCGGTGAATATATTGGCGGATATGATGACTGGCAGCGGCAGAAACAATCGGTGCCGATTCCCCAAAAAGATCCAATAAAGGTTCGTGAAAAAAAGAAGCCCGCCCCAAAGTCGGGGAACAATAAGCCTATCAACATGAAGTTAGGTTATATGGAAAAAAGGGAACTTGAGCAACTGCCGCAGCAGATCGAAGCCATGGAAGTTGAGCAGGCTGATCTTTTTGAAAAAATGTCAGCACCGGATTTTTATAAAACCGAAGGCCCGGCAATTACAAAAATCAAATCCCGGCAGGAGGCGCTTGAATCCCTGTTGGAAGCGGCGTATGCCCGTTGGGAAGATCTGGAATCTCGGGATTCTTGTTAAAACGCTGAGTACATGCAGGTTTTTAAATCCGCGACAATCTCATCAACGGATTCATAAAAAATATCCGATCCCAGCGTAAAATGGGCAAGGATATCATTTAACCCGATGGGGATATACGGAAACAGTTTTTTCAGGTTCATGAACCGCCATTTATGGACAATGGAAAAATCCTCGGGTTCCACTTTTTCGATCAGCTCTTTGTACAGCAGGTTCCCGCTGGTTTTGTCCTTTTCCTTGAGGTTGTGAAATCCTTTACCGATGGCATAGGTCAGGATATTGCCCAGGCCGATGAGGTCTAAGCTGAACGGATTTTCCACAGAATCAAAATCATAGTCAAAGTCTATCCAGACGTAGTTTCCGGTCGCTTTTTCTATGATGATATGATCATTTCGGATGTCGCCGTGTTTTAAGCCGTTTGAATGAAGCAGTCGTAATGATTCAAAAGCGACTATCAATTTATTGAGTATGCCCGGAAATATTTCCTGAAAATACTGTTTGTGATCCATCTTGATGGTATTTATAAACTGATAAAAATTTTTCCCGTAAACAACATCCAGTACCCGGACATTATTTTCTTTTTCGTCATTATAAGCTTTGCCATGCATAAAACTGGGATGATCCCCTACCAGTTCAAGTACTTGTCCTTCTTTTTCAGGGTGTCTGAAGCAGGGGATTGTCACGTATCCGATTTTTGTTTCAAATGATTCAAAAAAAGACAGCTTGATAATCTTGCGTTCACCGGTATCCATATCCTCAGCTTTTTTAACCCAGAATTTCGGTTCATCAAGTCCGAACCGCTCTTCCCGTTCATGCCCTTTGATCAGATATCGCTTGCCCCCGACGTGGATCATATCGCCGTAGTCAATGGCAAAAAAGTTGCTGGTATCTGTAAATATCCGTTTTTTCATTTATGGTTCCGTTGTTATTCCGGTCACAATAATAATTGGGATGATGTTGTCAGATTCCTGAAATTTGTATTTGTTTGATCGTGGGTTGAGTATGTAAAAACAAAGATCATTGATGGCGTCGCAAAAAGTCCCATCTACTGCGTTGTAGCAATTTTTCAGCCACTCAAGATACTACATGTATTATTTTTTGTCTGAAAAATCACTACGCCTTCTATATGGAACTTTTATCTTAGCCATCTGGATACTTTTTACGAGTGTATTATCATTAATTATACCAAAAAAATACAACCATTCAATAAATTAAAAACCACTGGCTATTTATCTCCTCTATCAGTATAAAAAGAACTTTAAAAGCCAAACGTAGACTTGACCCTTTTTTTTTGATCAAACATCGGATTCCCGGCTATATTCGAAACCAGTGAATGGCCAGAACAATAAAACGCTTATCATTCATCGTTGGCATTCAGGAAGACTTTATGACTTTTTCTTTTTACACAGTCCGTGAATACTGGTAAAAAGGTTTCATTATTTATTTTATCTAAGTTGAGCGATTGTCGAGGTTGCCGCATATGCAAGGAAAATGCGTTTCCGCTATAGTCGTTTATGCGGTTGCGCATTTGACGCAGCAGATGCGGTGAGATCGGCAATCCCGTAGGGTTTTAAATTTTGTAACTTAAAATAGGATCAATATCCATAAATAAAAACAAATTTTTAAAAATTTTAAACGCTCAAATTAGGATTTAAAATTGACCATCAGCTTTGAGGCGCATTAACCAATGAGTACGGAAAAAGAATTGCATGCATGCAGCGAATTTAAATGTGAATTGTGTGGTGCATTAGACAGCCTGGGTGTGTATGAAGTACCGCCGGATTCAAATGGAAGTACCGATCAATGTCTGTTCGTTTGCGAAACGTGTCGCAAGCAGATTGTGA
>JAQIBZ010000322.1 GCA_027858815.1 Desulfobacteraceae bacterium | reverse complement strand
CATCGTTCATCTCTGGGTTTTGTGATCACCGTATCAATTTGCGCCATTATGTCTTTATTGATCCATCCGATGGTGCCTTCGTAGTCCTTGATATAATACCAGTTTCCTGTTTTATCCTTGTCAAGAATCAGCATGGGGGTATATTGTTCCACCTGCCACAGCACTTCATAATTGGTCCCCGGGCCGGATCGGACATTAGCGACGGATACTTTTATCGCCAGTTTCTCAGCAAACACATTACTGAATGAAAACAGAACAAAAAAGAACACGGAAAGAGATAATACTCTTTTTAATGTCCGATGGTTTTTCCGTATCCGGTTATTCATACATTCACCTCACCTATTAATTAAATGTTAAGCGGCCATCAAGTGTGTAACCGCCTGTTCAAGACCATCAATTGACAGTTCAAACATGGGAAAAATCTGGCTGATTGCATTAATCGAACGGGTATACGGCCACATTCGTTCTGAAACCGGATTCAGCCATACATTATTGGGAAATGTATCTGCAAGAAATTTCAACCGGTCGATGCTGGCCAGTCCGCTACGCTCATGAACATAAATGGACCCGTCCCGGGCCATGAGTTCATAAGGTGCCATGCTGGCATCTCCCACCAGAACCAGGCGGGTATCCGAATCTTTCCGGGCAAAATCATCAACCCGTGTCGGTTTCCTATATCTTGAGGGATCTTCCCAGACCGTATCATAAATCGTATTATGGAAAAAATACGTTTTCACATCCTTAAATTGAGACCGGGCATAATCAAATAATGTCTGGACCACCTGAACATAGGGGTCCATGGACCATCCCCCGTTATCAATCATCAGCACCACTTTGAGCCGGTCCCTCAAACTCCGGTCAAACACAATTTCAATTTCACCGGCGTTTTTCATGGTTTGATAGATGCTCTCATCAATATTTACCTGGTCCCTGGGACCGGAAGGTATCATATTTCTGAGCTGTTTTAAAGCTTCTCCCATCATTGCCTGGGTCAACGGCCCGGATCGCGAATAATCTTTATAGCGCCGCTCATTCGCCACTTTAAGCGCTGACTTGTTCCTGGATTCCCCACCCACCCGCAATCCTTCAGGGTGGTGTCCGGAATGTCCGACAGGAGAAGTACCGCCGGTGCCGATCCACTTGTTCCCGCCATCATGACGTTCGGTCTGATCTTTTAAGCGTTCCTTAAAATAGTCCAGCAATTCATCCGGGGAAAGGTTTTTTAATACTGATTCATCAATCCCAAGCGCGTCTGCCATTTCCTTAGGGTTTTTCAGCCATTCTTCCAACAGGGATTTGGCAATTTGATCAAGTTCGACCCCTTCAATATCCGGCATTTCCGCGCCTTCAAAATAATGGGCAAACATCTGGTCATACAAATCAAAATACCGCTCGCTTTTCACTAAAATAGCCCGTGAGGCCGTATAAAAATCCTCAAGAGACTGAATCAGTCCTCTGGCCAGTGCTTTATGAAGGGTTAAAAATGATGTGGGAGACACCGGGATCCCCGCATCTTTTAATTTATAAAAAAATTCTATAAACATTTTTATTATCTTGTTTGATTTGGCTTCAACAATTAATTTAAAAACAGCTGTTTTTTTCTTCAGCCTTCTACCTTCAGCCTTCTACCTATCAACCTGTCTTAAAACAGTTTCCGCCGATTGGTCAAAGTACTGGCCGCGACATAATCCTGGCTTTTTTTAAACAATATCCCCAGATAAGGGATATCGCCTTTGCCGAGCTGTTTTACCTTAAAATCCGGATCCGCATCCAGCGCTCGAATCCAGTTAATCAGTTCCCGGGTGGCTGGTTTTTTTTCCACAGTATCAATTTCCCGCAATCGGTAGAATGTGGCAATTGAGTTTTCCATCAGATCCGGTGCCAGGTTCGGGAAATGAACATTGATAATTTTCCGCATCATTTTAGGGTCCGGAAATGCAATATGATGAAAATTACACCGGCCTAGAAAAGGGTCTGACAGATCTTTTTTAGCGTTTGAGGTGATAATAAACACCGGTCGATGAACCGTCTGAACGGTTTTGTCAATCTCAATAATATCAAACTCCATCTGATCCAGTACATCTAACATATCATCCTGAAAATCAGTGTCTGCTTTGTCAATCTCATCAATCAACAACACCGTTCGATGGTCTGCGGTAAACGCCTGGCCGATCTTTCCCATTTTGATATAGTCTTCAATATGACTGGCATCTCTATTGGAATCACCAAACCGGCTGTCATTCAGACGGGTAAGCGTATCATACTGATACAACGCTTCCACGAGCTTCATACTGGATTTCACATTCAACACAATCAACGGCATGTGCAGAGATTCCGCAATGGCATGGGCCAGCATGGTTTTCCCGGTCCCCGGTTCTCCCTTCAAGAGCAGGGGCATTTCCAGCGCCATTGTGATATTGACAATCTTTGCCAGCTCATCATCTAAAATATACTTATTAGCACCCTTAAAACCTTTTCCTTTATCCTTTTCTAACATAATTTTCCCTATATTTATTTAATTTGTAACTATACAGATATATCGCATAGAAAGCCACAGACTGATGGAAAAAAGCGGGTATGTCAGTCATCTCTTTGGGGATAAGAATCATACCTTTATTTGCACAAAACAGATATCCTTTGCTTCAGCCTTCTACCTTCCACCTATACACCTGACAATTTTCTTATTTTTTCAGACAATTCACGTGTCATGCGAATCACCTTTTCTGCGATATCCAGCGGCAAAGAACCCGTTCCGCAGCTCGGCGTGATCAATGACTGCTCAATAATCATTGAGCGGTCTATACCAATTGCTTCCATCTGAAGAACTTCTTTTTCCCAGAGCAATGCAAGGGTTTCAACACTTTCTTTTTCTACAGTTTCAACATCTCCGGTGGGTACAATTCCCCAGGCAATGATGCCGCCTTTCTCCATAAAATTATTTATTTGATCAGGATACAAAATAAATTTATCAAAAAACGAATACGCATCAAAACTGACAATATCTGCCGAGGAGTCCAGGATGATCGACCATTCGGCATTGCCGCATACATGGACACCGGCAAGCGCTCCTTCTTCATGAACAGCGGCAATCACTTCTTCTAAACATGCTTCGACATCCTGGCGTGACACACTGATAAATGCCGATGATCCGAAACCGGTCAGACCGGGTTCATCTAAGAACATAATCACCGGCGCCCCGTATTTTTTTAATTGCTGCACCTGCCAGCGGGCTTTTAACGCGAGACTCTTGGTTGCCGCATCCCGCAATTGATCATCATAGAAGATTGCTCGTCCATCCTGATCCACAATGCCGGTGGAAAAAGTGAACGGACCGCTAATCTGACCTTTTATTGCAACGGGTGGTTTCTTTAAAACCTCCAGTTTTTTTATAAACTCAAAAAATCCGGGTGCCGCCTCATTGCTCAATGCAAAACGGGAATCGCCCAATTTAGCGTCATCTTCAATAATATCCATGTATTCTTCAAAAAATGCTAAAATTTCCTGATCAAAAGAATCACCATTGGCTTGAATGAATGTCCGGTCTTCATCAATTTTAACTCCCGGCAACCCCGGCAGAAACTGCGCAATCATCCCCTCTGATTTGAAATGGGGCAGTTGGATCCATAATGGAATATCCGGTGTATATTCCATCATCATGGAAACGGCTTTAACATGGTTGTCAAGGGGCAGGCTCCCAATCCAGGCTGACAAACAGCTGGGCTTAAAATCAATCGTCATGAACACGGTATCCTTTTTTACTGTTGATATTCGATTTTTATAAAAATATAACCTTATATTATTAAAAGCCTTTTATTTTAAATGATTTGATTATACTTGACAAGTTTTTTATATTTACTTCCACCCCCTGAAACGGTAAACGATTGACACCCTTTGGGGTTTTAACATATTTTATAAAAAAGTTTGTTTTTAATATAAGGAGAAAGATATGTTTGGCATCGGAATACCGGAACTCGTTATTATACTGATTATTATCCTGATCATATTCGGGGCAGGAAAACTGCCGGAAATCGGCGCAGGTTTGGGGAAAGGTATAAAAAATTTTAAAAAAGCGACCATTGAAGAAGAGTCTGATCCTGAAAAATCGAAAGAACAGGAAAAGATCGAAGATAAAAAAGATTCATAATCCAGCAACTATATCCTCGCGATCTTCCAAAATTGCCGATGAAAGATCACTTCCCTTTATTTTTAAGCGAATCCCCGGTTTTTTCC
>JAQIBZ010000305.1 GCA_027858815.1 Desulfobacteraceae bacterium | reverse complement strand
TAAATTAAAATGGAACAAAAGACATTTGATGATGTGCAAAAAGAGATTGAAGGTAAACCAATTGTTATCGCCAACCGGGGAATCCCGGCCCGGCGCATCAGCCGCGCGATTTCCGAACGTCTGGAAGGAATTCCAATCCTGACCGCCACGGATGTGGACAAAACATCCCCGTCAACGTTGGGAGCCTATGAATTGCTCCTGCTCGGAGATGACCCGAACGCCTACCTGGATCTGGAACTGATTATTGAAAAAGCCAAAAACAGGGGTGCCATTGCCATTCACCCCGGCTGGGGATTTATTGCAGAAAATGAAAGTTTCCCCGCAAAATGTGATGAGGCGGGAATAACGTTTATCGGCCCGCCCACGGATGCTATGAAAACCCTGGGTAACAAAGTGGATGTGCGCCGTCTGGCCAAAGAACTCGGCGTGCCCGTGGTTCCAGGTTCCGAAGGCTCGGTCACAATCGATGAAGCCCGAAAAATCTCACATGAGATCGGGTTTCCTATCATGCTCAAAGCCGAAGGCGGCGGTGGTGGCCGGGGGATTTATGAAATCCATTCCGAAGCCCAGCTTGAGTCTGCATTTAACAAAGCATCGGTCATGGCTGAGGTCTCTTTTGGAAACCCGCACCTGTTTGTGGAAAAATTTCTGACATCCGTTCGCCACATCGAAATGCAGGTCATTGCCGACCAGCATGGTAATGTGTTTGCATTTGATGAACGCGATTGCACGGTTCAGAGAAACCACCAGAAGCTGGTGGAAATAACCCCTTCTCCATGGCCTAAAATGACCGACAAGCTGCGGGCGGAATTAAAAATGTATTCCGAAAAACTGGTCAAAGCGGTTAACTATCATTCCCTGGCAACAGTAGAATTCTTAGTAGACAGTACCGGCACACCATTTTTAATTGAAGTAAACACACGCCTTCAGGTGGAACACGGCATCACTGAATGCCGTTACGGGATCGACCTGGTTGAAGAACAGATCGCCGTGGCGTTCGGCTCTGTGCTTCGTTTTAACAAGGAAAACACCATCGCCTTTCAGCATGCCATGCAGGTGCGGATCAACTGTGAAGACCCGCAGGACAACTTTTCCCCCAATTCGGGTATTATCACCCGTTACACCTCTCCCGGCGGCCAGGGTGTTCGCTTAGACTCCTGCGTAACCAGCGGTTATGAATTTCCTTCAAATTACGATTCTGCAGCCGCCCTGCTGATTACTTATGGTAACAGCTGGACAAAAACCGTAAAAGTCATGCAGCGGGCACTGCGCGAATACATGTTCGGCGGGGTTAAGACCACCATACCGTTTCACAAACAGATTGTCAGACACCCGGTATTTATTTCCGGAGAATATGACACCCGTTTTATTGAAAACACGCCGGAACTGATGGATTACACGGACGAGGCCCCGGAGTCATTAAGACTTTCCCGACTGGTGGCAGAAATATCTGCCAAGGGATTCAACCCCTATGTGCAGCTTGGCAAATATCGCGGAATCTCGGACAAACGACTGGGACGACTTGAAGTAGTCACTCCCCGGCTCAAAGAGGCATCAGAAGAATTCATCTACCCCCGTTACGACCGCCAGGCCACACTGGATTATGTCCGGGACAGCGGAACCATTCATTTCTCAGACACCACCACCCGGGATATCACCCAGTCCAACAGTGGCAATCGGTTCCGATTGGGAGAAGACCGCATGGTCGGCCCCTATCTTGACCGGAGCGGATTTTTTTCCCTGGAAAACGGCGGGGGCGCGCATTTTCACGTGGCCATGCTGGCCAACATGACCTACCCGTTTACCGAAGCGCAGATGTGGAATGAATTTGCTCCCCGGTCATTGAAGCAAATTCTGATCCGGTCAACCAATGTTCTGGGCTACAAGCCCCAGCCCAAAAGCGTGATGCGGCATACCGGTGAAATGATCTGCGAACATTACGACGTGATCCGGTGTTTTGATTTTCTAAATCATATCGAAAATATGCGGCCATTTGCAGAAATTGTACTCAATTCCACAAGAAATATTTTTCAACCGGCCATATCCCTTTCTTATGCCAAAGGATTTAACGTAGAGCGCTATCTGAAGGTGACTGAGGAAATTCTGAATATGAGCGCAGACGTTGCAGGCGTCAGCAAAGAACAAGCCTCGAAGATGATCATTCTCGGATTAAAAGATATGGCCGGTGTATGTCCGCCGCGATTTATACGCCAGCTGGTTTCCGAGATCCGAAAAAAATATCCCGACCTGGTCATTCATTATCACCGGCATTATACCGACGGCCTGTTTGTTCCGGCCGTGGGGGCAGCCGCAGAAGCCGGGGCCCATATCGTCGATACCGCCATCGGGGCAGCGGTCCGATGGTATGGCCAGGGAGAAGTCCTTTCAACTGCCGCGTATATTGAAGAGGAACTCGGTCTTAAAACCAACCTGAACAAAGATATGATCCGGGATTGCAATTTTGTTTTAAAACAGATCATGCCCTATTACGATCGTTATTGCGCCCCGTATTTTCAGGGAATCGATTATGATGTAATTGAACACGGCATGCCCGGCGGCGCCACATCCTCATCCCAGGAAGGTGCTTTAAAACAGGGATATATCCGACTGCTGCCGTACATGCTCCGGTTTCTGGCAAATACACGAAAAATAATCCGTTATCATGATGTCACCCCCGGTTCCCAGATCACATGGAACACGGCATTTCTCGCGGTAGTTGAAGCTTACAAGCGGGGCGGCGAACCCTATGTCCGGCAGATGCTCAATATTTTGGAAACCGTTGCCACCATTCCCGAGGAAGAATTAACTGAAGAGGTCAAAAAAGACCGCCTGAAACTATACCGGGACAGCAATGATGCTTTCCGGGATCTTCTGCTGGGCCGTTACGGCAAGCTGCCTCTGGGCTTTCCCGCTGACTGGGTGTACCACAGTACATTTGGTAATGAAGCTGCGTGGGCACTAAAAAACCGGACCGAAATATCGCCCCTGGAGATTCTTGAAGAAATGGATATTGAAGCAGAACGTAACAATCTGCATAATCTGATTAAACGCCAGCCCACGGAAGAAGAGCTGGTGTTATATCTCAACCATCCGGGTGACGCATTAAAAACCATTAAGTTCCAGAAACAGTTCGGCGACCCGAACAATATCCCTTTAGACATCTGGTTTGAAGGACTCGAACGTCGTACGGAAATGGAGTTCAATGATTCCACCGGCAAACCGCATAAAATGATGATTTTAGATATTTCCGAACCCCGGAAAAACGGTATGAGCGTCGTACGATACCTTGTAGACTCTGAGATTTTTACATACCAGGTCAAAGTCCGAGAACCGGAGACCGGTGACGGAAAAGCCTATGAAATGGCAGATCCGGCCAATACATTTCATCTGGCATCTCCGAGTAAGGGAGATCTATGGGTGATGTATGTGACAACCGGCGATTATGTTAAAAAAGGAGATGAAATATTTAATATTTCCATCATGAAACAGGAAAAATCAGGATTTGCCCCTTTTGACGCCATGGTAAAACGGGTGTTGAAGACTGCCAATTATTCCGAAGACCGAAAAATGGTACCTGTCCGGGAAGGCGAACTTCTGGTTGAACTGGCGCCGGCACCCACCCTTTGCAAAAAATGTGAAAACCCTGTGGCATCAGCGGATTTTAAATATTGTCCGTTTTGTGGGAACAATACAAGCAAATAGACCGTTCTCAGCACGGTAAATTTGTTCTATTCAATTTGACTGGCGGGCACGATGGCCCGCCCTACGGCAACACGCATCGTAGGGTCGGCCACCGTGCCGACCGTCAATGCGTCAACAGGCCCATAGTTAATGGGCTTTGCGGTCAGAACAAATTTACCCTACCCGAGCAACATAATCCATAGATACCTCAGATTTCTTTCGTCGTCCAGGCGGCTGGATCCATCTGATAATATTCTTTTAACTGATCATACAATTCCGGATGCTTGCGCTGCAGGTGCCGGGATTTTTCAAAAAAAGTTTCGGTCGCCACGGCAAAAAACTCTGCCGGATTGGTTGCGCCGTAGTGATCCATCAACACCTTTGTACCCCGTGATGCTTTTTTCTGGAGCACATCAAATTCTTTTCCCAGCACCCCGGCCCAGGATATATAACGGGAATATTGCGGCAATACCGGTGTGCCGTCGCCCACCCCGTCCTCCTGATCCAACTGGTGTGCAAATTCATGAAGAACCACATTATGCCCGTCTTTTGGATCAACAGCCCCTCGAAGAATATCGTCCCAGGACAGCACCACCGTGCCGGTCGTCCAGGATTCCCCAAGACGAACCTGGGATTCTGCCACAAAACCATTCCTGTTTCGAATATTTTTGGCAACATATGCCGAAGGATAAACTAAAATTGAAGACAGCTTCGGGTAATATTTTGCTTTCCGATTGAGTAACAGAATGCCGGCCTGGGCCGCAATGGTCACACGAATTTCATCATTTAATTCAAGCCCGCCGCACCCTTCAAAATTCTTTTCATGAAGAAGCACCTGAATATGCCCGTGAAGTTCGGTTTTCAACTGATCCGGAAGCTTCAAATAGATCGGCAGATTTTTCTCAAAAACTTTTTCCCACGCAGGATTGACTGGCAATGCCCGCAGCTTTTTTCTCTGCACCTGCTTTATAATTTTATAAACCGGATATACAGACAGGATCAGCATTACGATAAATATGAAGATATACATAGAGGCAATAACCCGCTTTTCTCGAATTGGATAAAATTTGTTTTAAAACCACTTCTATCGAAAACCTTACGTTTCATCCAGTAATTTTCGAATAACACCCACGATTTCTCTGGTGACAATCGGTTTCATGACAAATTCCCGAACCTGCATATCCACTTTGATTAAGTTGATTTTAAAATCCAAAATTTATACAATCTTCGGCAGGCACGGTGGCCTTGCCCTACGAGGTTTTGCGATAATCTTCGTAGGGTCGGCCACCGTGCCGACCGGTCGAATGACG
>JAQIBZ010000302.1 GCA_027858815.1 Desulfobacteraceae bacterium | reverse complement strand
ACCATGGGCCTGTTGACGCATTGACGGTCGGCACGGTGGCCGACCCTACGATGCGTGTTGCCGTAGGGCGGGCCACCGTGCCCGCCAGTCAAATTGAATAGAACAAATTTACCGTGGGGTCGTGTAATCCCTTAACCGAGAATCTTATTTTGAGTTAGAATGATTATGAATTTGTCGAAGCATAAAAGTATATCACAGCCGGAACATCACCTGGCAGGTGGGGTGGCGGTTGAAGTAAGAAATATTCATACAGATGATAATGTCCGGCTGGCCATCAGCCGCATTAAATCGAGAAACGGGCAAGCAATCTCTGTTCCCGTGATTTTAGTTCATGGCAGTTATTCCACCCGGCGGTTTTGGGTATCAGACAAAGGGATTGGCTTAGGTGTCTATCTTGCGGATCAGGGTTTTGATGTGTGGATTCCTGAACTCAGAGGGCATGGCCTGTCGCCCAAGGGGGAGTCTTTTTCAAAGATTACCGCAGAAGATCAAATCCGGTATGATTTACCGGCCATTCAGGATGCTGTGTTTAATACAACCGGAACACCGGCTTTCTGGATAGGGCATTCATTTGGCGGACTTTTTATCCTGGCCGCACTTTCAATGAAATGGCTGAGCCATGATCAGGTGTCAGGCCTGATTACCTTCGGGAGCCAGATCAGTCTTGGTGACAGGTATTTAAAAATCCCGCCAGTGGCATGGACGCTATCAACGTTGCTGCGGGTGATGGGGAATTTCCCCGCCCCAAAATTCGGGCTGGGCCCTGAGATTGAGTCTGCCGGAACCATGATTGAAACCATTCGATGGAAAAAATTTCGGGGTAAATGGACCAATTCGGAAGGGGGTTCTTACTGGGATGATCTTGAAAAGATTAAAATGCCGGTCCTGACATATGCTGCGGCAATTGATAAAAATGACCCGCCAGCAGGATGTCGGAAAATCCATAAGCGTTTGGGCAGTATAGATAAAATGTTTATGGTGCTGGGCAAAGATACCGGTTTTACCAAAGATTATGATCATGTGGGGATGGTGGTGAGCAAGGAAGCGCAGGAGGAAGTTTGGCCGGACTTAGCCGGCTGGCTCAAAGATCGCATCTAAAACTTCATGAAACGCGCGATTGCTGTGTTGCAATCCTCTTTAAAATGCTCACATAGCAAGCTATGCTCCGCTTTTTCATCGGCTTGCGCCTTGCACTCGAACGTTTCATGAAGTTTAAATCCGTTCAAACATCGGAGGGGAATAGATAAAAGTACGCCTCATTCCTCAGTGCTTGTGCGCCTTGCCAATTTCATAAGAATGGTGAACATTTTTCTTTGCCAGCTTAGGTGCGATGAAGAATATATATAGGAGTATAGAGTGCACGATATTACTGTGTTGCAACCCTCTTCAAAATGCTCACATAGCAAGCTATGCTCCGCTTTTTCATCGGCTTGCGCCTTGTACTCGAACGTTACATGAGGTTTTAAGCTATGGTCGTTGATATGCATTAAGAAAAAAACCCCTTAGTGCTTGTGTGCCTTGTATTTGAAACTTTGGCATTGATCATCGTTTCGGCCAATATCCGGTTTTTGTAGGGGCAGCAGCCCCCTGTGGTTGCCCTATGATCAGGGTAAGCACAGGGGCTTACCCCTACAGGATGGCCGAAACGATGATCAAGGCCGAAACTTTTTTCTTCGTTATTTGAATTGGTATCAGGTTAGAGCTTTTAAAATGTCTGATTTAATTAAAAATAAAAATGGCAGCGTTTTTATCCGTTCCGTTATTATTTTGTTTATGATTCTGATGGCCGGATTCGGGGGGCTGGTGTTTTACGGGTCAAAATCCATTCATGATTTGTTTGAAAACAACAAACAGCTGAAGCTGGCGATCGAAAACCTGACCCGTGAGGACCAGATCGGTTATGCAAAAGTTATCCGCCAGGAAACAATTGAAGGTACGCTTTATACCACTATAAAATTTGTTGAGACCGCACGAGGCAACCAATTAAAAAAAGTGCTGGAGCATGAATATACTATTGAAGGGGATGTAATCTTTTTTGATGCGCTGATTGTCACGTTCAGAATTGATGAT
>JAQIBZ010000290.1 GCA_027858815.1 Desulfobacteraceae bacterium | reverse complement strand
ATTGTGCCGTATCTCTTGTTTAACCTTATTGTACGCTGTGCCCACCATTTCGGATATCCGATAAATTGCGGCAATGGTGGGCATGTCGTTTATGAGGGTTAATGATTTATCGGGGATGTGATTTAAAAAGGTGGTGTATGGACCTATTGTGGAATGCCCACCCTACGTGCTAAATCAATAATCAAGGTTTGACCCCACTTACTCTTTTTTACTTATCTCATAAAAACAGGAATATCACACACCACAATATACGGATCAAAAACCTGAGAGATATAAAGTTTATCACGATAAATCATTGCCGTGGAAGCCGCACTGATCATTTTTCCGTCATCCACAAAAACCGTGTCCTTGGCATACATTTCGGGACGAATTCTGAAAACAACAGACGGTGCATAGTTCTCAGAATTATTTTTGTGATTCAAAAACGCCATATCATCATAGTGTGCCGTGGTCAGCAAAGAATTTTTGTATCGCATTAAATTATCCGCCCCCTTTACATGAACAACCTGTTCCGGAGTTCCCAATTCGCCATTTTCTTCACGCGGAAAAACAAGGATCTGGTCATCAAGCGTTGCTGTCACATACACCCGGTTCGATTCAGCGAGAATTCCATTGGCAAACGCGATGTCATCCGCCACCATTTTCCAGGTCTTTGCTTTATGATCATAATATACGATTTCAGATGATTTGCTGCGTGTATACATATCCAGACTGCCATGGATATCATTGGTTAAATATATATCTCCGGACGGCAACACGGAAAGATCATTGGGCGACCATAAAAGTTCTGCGTCTTCTAAAAGTTCGACAAAACAAAGATGGTTCTGAATTACCTCATAGATAATAACAGCATTTTCAAGTCTTTCCTCATGCGCATATGGATCATGAATGATAACATAAAGCAGTGTTCTGTGACCATCTATTCGGATGTCCATGCCGTGGGGTTTAAAAGCAGCAATTTTATCCGGTTCGTCTAAGCGTAACATCTCGCTTGTTTTTTCTGTTTTAATGTCAAAGTAATAAATACCGCCGGATGTTTCCGGATCACGTCTGTCATGAGAGGAAACAAGCAGGCGGGGACCACCATGTGAGGTATCCAGCACAAAATCTTCCGGGCCGGGGGCGACTTTCACCTTGTGGCACTGAATATCTTCAATGGCGATAGGCAATGGATCTCTCATATTACATCCCCAACACAAACCGGCCAGACACACGGATATAATAATCAGTCGAATATATTGAACATTGGCAAAAAACATTTATCTCTCCAGTTCATTTATCATTAATCTTCAATCCTTATGCGGGCCGTTTTAACCCATATTTTTTCATCCGTTTCCAAACCGTTACCCGGCTGACGCCAAGCTGACGTGCCGCCTCAGACTGATTCCAGGTGGAATCCCGAAGAATCTGAAGCAGCGTTTCCCTATTATCTGAATACTTAGGCGACGGATTATTTGTCTCTATCGGCAAACAATCATTTTGAGACGTAATTTTTATGGGGAGGTGTTCAATACCGATCCCGCCTCCCGGGCACAGTACAAATGCATAATCTATTGCATTTCGCAGCTCCCGGACATTTCCCGGCCAGTCATATGATGTCAGTGCTTCCATAGCCTTTGGCGTAACCCCTAAAATTTTCTTTTCGCTGTGCTGGGAATTCTGCCGGATAAGATGCTGAACAATGAGCGGAATATCTTCCCGGTGTTGAGCAAGTGACGGACAATGAAGCGGAAAAACATTAATTCTGAAATACAGATCTTCTCTGAATATTCCCGAGTCAACGAGTTCATCCAGATTTTTATTGGTCGCAGTAATAATACGAACATCAACCGGAATTGATTTATGATCCCCGACCCGTTCAATCTTTTTTTCTTCAAGCACGCGTAAGAGCTTTACCTGAGTTGCAGGAGAGATATCCCCGATTTCATCTAATAGAATACTCCCTTCATGGGCTGCCTCAAATCGACCGATCCGGTTTCGATCCGCTCCGGTAAACGCGCCTTTCACATGACCAAACAATTCACTTTCAAGCAAATTATCATTTAACGCAGCACAATTAACCTTAATAAAGGTCTTGTCCTTTCGAGGGCCGGCTTCATGAATCGCCCGGGCAACCAGCTCTTTACCTGTTCCGCTTTCGCCGGAAATCATCACCGGAGCAAAAGTCAGGGATACATTCTCGATTAACTCGAACAGATTTTGCATCACAGGAGACTTTCCCATAATACCATGATACCCATCATCCAGATGGAACGTCTGGCGCAGGGTTTTGATTTCCTGCTGCTGCCGGATGACCTGAGAAATGTCAGTTAAAGTTTCAACGACCCCGACGATTTCACCCTCTTCATCTTTTAACACCGTTCCGCTCTTCATGAGATGAACGGTGCGCCGGTCTTTATGCGTTAACAAACACTTTTTGGCCTGCACCTGGCCTTTTGAAAAAAGTTTACACCATTTTTCACCAGGCCCTTTCGCGAAAATCTTGCAACCGGTACAATTCAAAATCCTGCAATCCTTCTCCTGAAGCTCTTTTTCCGAATAACCGGTCATTTGCTCTGCTGCCGGATTGACTGCAATAATTTTCCCCTGAACATCAATAATGATAAGGCCTTCATTGACCGTATCAATAATTGCTTTCCAGTGCCGACCGATATCCAATTGTTTGTCCGCCATCCTACCCCCTTTTTGAAAAAACAGAGTGCAAACCGTTAACATTAAAATTAACACCTGTAAACATAATGTGTTTATATCATAAAAACAAGACAGTATTAGACATGAAGATTTGAACTGTCAAAAATTACATATAATACGATACTCCGTAACAGTAAGGCTGTTTTAATCCTGCATAATATAATCAATTTCTATCTGGCATGATCATTGCTAATTCTTATAATTTACGATTACCCGTCAATAAAATGATTTCTGATCAATTTGCATATTAATTTAAAACAGGAGGAAACCATGAAATTCAAAAATCTGTCATTTAAGTTATTATTCTTAGCAATAATAGCTTGTTTATTGACCTTTGCGATACCTTTTCAGGCCGCAGCCAACAATTGCAGCAAATGTACGACTAAAGAATGCAAAACCGGTTGCAGCTTAAAAACCCTCAAAGAAGAAGTCAGCACATTACAAAGAAAAATCGAAAAAATGGAAAAGAACGATGAATGGGCTCAGGATGATATTGATTATCTTTCCAAGCGCGTGGACAAAACCGAGATGCATACGGCCACAGATAAAGTCTCTTTGGACATCGAGTTTCGCACAAAAGCGGAATCCATCCATTATAATGACATGCGCAGTGCGCCTGCGGCGCTGTTGGGCCAATTTTTTTTAGATGTACCTAAAAACTTACCTGCAGAATTTGGCGGAATGCCTTTTCCAACAACACAGGAAGAATTTGCCGCCTTTCAACAAATGCTTCCTAATCTTACCCCTGAACAAGGGATGGCAATGATGGAACTCATGAAAACGGCAGGTTTTAACGGGGCAAACCTTGCACAGGCTCAGGGCATGATGGGACTTATGCCGGCTACCGCTCCCGAAAAATACGATGCGGACAACAACATCATTTATACCAATAAATTCCGGCTGAACATGAAGGCGGACTTAAACCCTCATGTCAATTTCAATGGTCGTCTGGCCGCATATAAGGTATTCGGCGACAGCACCGGGGTAAAATTCAACCAGGGCAGCCTGGGCGATGTCACCTTTGACGGAAACACCTCTAGCCTGCCCCACGGTGATATTATTCACCTGGAACGGGCCTTCTTTGTTTACAAAAATGATATCGGTGATGATGTCCACTGGCATCTTTCTCTTGGTCGCCGTCCCTCCACTGACGGCCCCCCCCTTGAATATGGCAATTACGACATCGTCGGCGGATCGCCTTTGGGTGCTATCATCAACTGGCAATTTGATGGTGCTTCCTTAGGATTCAACTTCGGAGATGCCATCGGCATTCCAGGGGCTTCATTTAAGCTCTGCTACGGGGTCGGGTTTGAAAACGACTATGGGAACTCAAGCACCCTCGGATACAACGGTTCCGATTTGTCTGATGTTCATCTATTCGGGATTATTTCAGACCTTTTTAATAATGGCGATACCCGGATGATGCTTAACTATGCCCATGCCTGGGACATCACCGACGGATTTACAGGACTGACAGTCATGCCGTTTATCGTATCCAAAAACCCGGCAGACGGTACATACAGCTTTTCCCGGAATACCGGCGGATTCATCTCCCGGATGGAACCCAGCACAAACATCGGCGATTGGGATGCGGCAACTCTGCTGCTCAGTTCAAATATTGATGTGGACACCGGCAAAAAAAATGAGGGCATCGACTGGTTTATCGATGGATCATGGTCCCACACCAACCCGTCACAGGTTTCAAGTAATCCTTTTTATGAAATCCTGGGGGCCGGCCTGCTTTCATCCAACGGAAACCTGAGAGACAGGGACGGTTACAGCGTTTATGCAGGAACAATACTTCCCATGCCCTTTAAAGGGAGGCTCGGCCTGGAATACAACTGGGGTTCCAAGTACTGGTTTAACTTCACCGGTGCGGAAGATTCTCTTATAGCCAGCAAGCTGGCAGTAAGGGGCCAGGTTTATGAGGCCTATTATATTCAGCCGATTTACAGTCATAACTTTTTTGCCAAGATCGGTTCTCAATATTATGATTATGACTATACCGGAAGTGGGAATCCTTTGGGGGCACCTGTGCGAATCAGCGAAATGACCGCTTTGGATGCATTAAACCCGGTTGCTGACAAAGTTTGGAATTATTATGCGTCGGTTACTTTTCGGTATTAATAAGGTTTTATGGACAATCGGGAAAACAGACGACGTTGAAAGAGTTACCCGAATTTTCATCAAAAAGGGTTACCTAAATGAAAAAAGTAGCAATACTGATAAAAGACATCGATCAACAATACGAAGGATTGCGTCTGAGTCTCGGGGCGTTGCTGGATGATGTTGATATTCAAATGGTTGTCTTCAATCATGAAATTGCCATTATGGATGAAGCGTACCAGGACAATATGGCGTTTCTGGAAGAAATGGGCGGACAGCGAATTTCAAACAATATGGGAAATGCTGAAAAACACAACTTTCAACATGCCACCATTAAAGAAATCGCCCAGCGACTTCGAAATGTTGACCTGATTATACCGTTTTAGGAGATACAGACGATGCGAATACTTCATATTTTGAAAAGCGAGCCGGATGAAACAATTGAAAAACTGATTGGTTATCTGACGGAAACTGATGAAATAACCGTTCAACCCCTGTTTCAGGGCAATATAGACTGGACAAGGCTCGTAGATGATATTTTCGCACATGATAAGGTTATTTGCTGGTGGTAAACCTTTGCTCGCCAACCAAATACAACCCGGCAAAAAAAAAGTAAGGGGCAATATATATGGCTGACAGACTCGGAATTCTTGTGGGGACTGATAAATATCTGGATCATGTGATTAATTTAACAGATGCCGCCCATGCCATGGGGAAAAAGGTAACAATCTTTTTTACTGGTTCCGGTGTAGAATTAACCCAGAACCCTATGTTTGCAAAGCTTGTCGGCAAAGCAAAATTGTCTGTCTGCGATGTAAGCTTTCGAGCCTTAGGCTTTTCCGGTAAAATTCCCGGCGTTGGCTTTAAAGATTTTACCACCCAGGCAAGAAATGCGGAGATAATTAACACATGTGATCGATATCTGGTATTCTGATCATTTTCAGACAACTGAAATTTTACGTTGTATCAATCGCTTAAAAAATTTAATATAAAATATCGGTCTTGATCATCGTTTCGGCCAATCCGTTTGTAGGGGCGAATGCCATTCGCCCCTACGGGTTCAAATACATAATGAATGGCCGAAACGATGATCAAGACCAAATTATCAATAACAGAGAACTCAACAGGAGGAAAACAGATCATGGTAAAAAAAACAATTATTTCACTCATTGCAATGATGCTCGTTTTAAGTATTTCCGGAACCGGTTTTGCCTTTGAACCAGGCAATGAGAGAAAAGGAAAATATTTATACCGAAGCAATTGCCGGACATGTCATAAAGACGGCGCAACAGCAACACCGCTCGGCCCGAACAATAAAACCCAGGCACAGTGGGAACGGGTATTTGCAAAATACGAACGTCTTGACTGCGCTAAAGAGTGGGAAAAATTCTCCGAAACAGACAGAACGGATATATTGACATACCTTCACAGTCATGCGTTTGATTCGCCGACGCCTGCAACATGTGATTAGCCAGAACACGTACCTCAGCAGATCAGGAGTTGCATTTATCTCACTGAAGGGAATAAATATTATCAGAGATGAAATTATTTATTCCTGAGCTGCTTGAGATCGATAAGGTTCCCCAAATTTTATATTGTTTAAAGTAAATAAGGACCAGATACTGGCAGGAGTGTGCAATTTGAGATTCATACCGTATAAACATGTTGTATTCATAATCATACTATTCTGTATTGCTTCGATTTTATTCCTCTCAGGTTCATCCGCCGAGGAAAATGACGAAGCACCTGGCAGAAAAATGGCAGATCAGGCGACAAAAGGCATTAAGCATTGGTCAACAACCGACCATAGCAAATTTGCAGTACTGGAAAAAGAATTTAAATCAGGGTCGGAAATCACCGAAGCATGCCTTTCTTGTCATACAGAGGCGGAGGAGCAGTTTCACAAAACAATTCACTGGACCTGGCTATCGCCCTATGATGACGGTAACACGTTAGGTAAGGCCGGTTATTCAATTAACAATTTCTGTGTTTCCGCAAATAAAATGAATGACAAAGAATGTTCCCACTGTCATGTAGGCTGGGAAGGCAAAGATGATGGCATTAACTGCCTGTTATGTCATAGCCAAAAAGACATCAAATGGCGGGCTGAATTTTCGGATTACGATTTTTTTCTGGAAATGGGGGATACTGAAATTGCTGCCGAAATACAGAAAAAAATCCAGGACGGAGCAAAAGATATTGGTCTTCCGGGACGCCAAAACTGCGGCAACTGCCATTTTAACGGCGGCGGCGGTGAGGCGGTAAAGCATGGCGACCTGGATGCGTCGTTAATCAAGCCGAAAAGCACGCTGGACGTTCATATGGGAATCGATGGACAAAACTTCACTTGTACCCGATGCCACACCACGAGTTTTCATAAAATTGCCGGACGTGTTTACTCAACACCTGCAGTAACCCACCGGAAAAGTCTTGTGGAATCCGATCTGGTTCCCAAGATCATGTGTGAATCATGCCATACGGCAACACCCCATAAAGACGACCATAAAGCCAATGACCACACCGACAAAGTCGCCTGTCAAAGCTGTCATATTCCGCAATTTGCCAGAGCCCATGCAACAATGATGTGGTGGGACTGGTCAACTGCCGGAAAATTAAAGGATGGGAAACCGTATAGAGAAAAAGGGGAATGGGACCGGCCGACCTATAAATCAATCAAGGGAAGCTTTGAATGGGAAAAAAATGTCACCCCGGAATATTTCTGGTATGATGGTTCACTGGCAACGATCACTGCAAAGGATGTGATTGATCCGACCCAGCCTGTCTGGATCAGCAAACCAACCGGAAGCCGTGAAGACGGAAATTCGCGGATTTTTCCGTTCAAGGTCCATCGCGGCAATACCCCTTATGATAAAGTAAATAATACAATGCTTGCCTTGCTGGAATCCGAAGAGGTCGACGGATTCTGGAAAACCTTTGACTGGCAGGATTCATTTAAAAAAGGAATGGCGCTCATGGATTTGCCCTACTCCGGTGATTACGGATTTGTGAATACCAATTATGTATATCCGACCACGCATATGGTAGCGCCGAAAGACAATGTGGTGGAATGCATTGAGTGTCATAAGGGCAACAACAGCCGCCTGGCATCTCTTACTGAATTTTATATGCCCGGCCGGGACACTTTTAAATGGCTGGACACGGCTGGATGGCTGAGCCTTTTAGCGGCATTAGGCGGGATTTCGTTGCATGCCATTGGCCGATTTTTTGCAGGTATCAGCAGAAGAAAGGATATATAAATGTCCGAAAAAATGATAAAAATATACCTCTATACCCGTTATGAGCGTTTCTGGCACTGGCTCCAGATGATTCTTATTGCCATTTTGCTGGTGACCGGCCTGGAAATTCATGGAACATTCTCGTTGTTGGGATATGAAGAGGCAGTTAATGTACATAATTTTGTTGGTATTACCTGGCTGATCGCATTTGCTTTTTTCGTTTTCTGGATATTCACAACAGGAGAATGGAAGCAGTATGTTCCGACAACCAAAAAATTATTCTCGGTTGCCCGTTATTACGGATACGGCATTTTTAAAGGTGAATCCCACCCGGTCCCGAAACGAAAAAATGCAAAACACAACCCGCTTCAACGCCTGACATATTTAGGCGTTGCTGCAATTCTGCTACCGGCCCAGATGATTACCGGTGTTTTATACTGGACCTACAATTCATGGGCGGAATGGGGACTTAACGCCCTCACACTCGGCATGATTGCATTTGCACACATGGGCATAGCCTTTAGTGTGCTGATATTTTTGGTTATTCATGTTTATATGACGACTACCGGCCACACCATTTTCGCCCATATCAGGGGAATGATTACAGGCTGGGAAGATATTGAAGAAGGGACAATTGTTGCAGAGTGGGAACAGAAAGCAAAATAGACCATACATAAAGGTAAATATAAAACATACTAATTCATCAAAATTTTACTATCCGTTCTGATTGGCAGCAGGAATCAAAAATATTTACCTGGTTATCCACTTCGATTAAGTTCAGCCAGTTAGGCATTATGAGAGACTTTTCTACTGTAATTGCGAGGGAGGCACGACCGAAGCAATCTCCCTAAAGACGGGGGATTACTTCGTCGTTCGTTCCTCACTCCTCGTAATGACTGCCAAGGTGTCGCGGATCTTGGACAGGCACTTAACTAAATTGGATAAGCAGAAATATTTATATTGATTCCTGCTGTTTTTTTTATGAAGATATTTTCTGGCTAATTTCGATTTTTAAAAAAATGACGATCATCCTATCTATTACCTAATTTGAGTGATTGCCGAGGTTGCTGCAGGTACAAGGAAAATGCGTTTCCGCTATAATCGTTTATGCGGTGATGTATTTGACACAGTAGATGCGGTAAGATCGGCAATCGCTCGGCTTAGGTGTTAATGAGATTAAATGAATATCGGCGACTACACTTTTTCAGAATTCAAGGAACTGGCGCGATCCTTTCACGGTTATCCCGCACCCGGTTTGTTAATCGGAGGATATATGGTGGAAGCCGTCAAGCGCAAAATACCCGAAGGCACCCTGTTTGAGGCCCTGGTTGAAACACCAAAATGCCTCCCGGATGCAGTGCAGCTTCTCACCCTATGCAGCACCGGCAACGGATGGATGCGGGTAAACAACCTGGGACGATATGCCGTCAGCCTTTATGACAAATTCAGCTTTGATGGATGGCGAGCGGCTATTGATTTGGAAAAACTTGAAACCTTCCCGGAAATAAAAGCCTGGTTTCTTAAAGAAACACCCAAACAGGAACAGGATACGGACAAGCTTTTTGCTGAAATCGAAAAAGCAGGCGATCAATATCTGACCATCACACCGGTGCATATCCGTCCGCAATATCAGAAAAAGAAACCATCACGTTCCATTGTTGTTTGTCCGGTGTGCAATGAAGCGTATCCGAAAAACGATGGTGCCATCTGCCGGGGCTGTCAGGGTGAGAATCCGTATCACTCCGGCATTCAATCATCCGAGTTTCAGGAATCTGCCCCTGCTCTTGAATCAGTGCCCGTGGAGAATGCCATCGGAGAAAAAGCCCTGCATGACATGACAAGAATTGTCCCGGGAAAATCAAAAGGTCCGGAATTTAAAGCTGGACAAAAGATTGAAGGCGGTGATTTGTGCCGACTTCAGCAAATGGGGCGTTCCTCCATTTATGTGGAGGGTAAAACAAATGTCGACACGCGTAAATGGGTCCACGAAAATGATGCAGTGAACGCATTTGCAGCAGAAATAGCAGGCTCAAACGTGTATTACAACACTCCGCCGAAAGAAGGGAAAATTGACTTTTATGCCAAAGTCAACGGACTGCTGACCATCGACGAAGACCGGCTGCTCAATTTTAACTTAGTCCCCAATGTAATGTGTACCAGCCGCCAGAACAATATTTTAGTTGACCGGGACCGGCCATTTGCCGGTTCCAGGGCTATTCCGCTGTATCTTGCCAATGATCAGTTCCAGCAGGCCATGGCCTGCCTGAAAAAAGGCCCGTTGTTCAGCATCATTCCCTTAAAACCCGCCAGGGTCGGTATCCTTGTAACAGGAACCGAAATATTCTCAGGCCTGATTGAGGATAAGTTTGATCCGATTATCCGAAGCAAAGTGGAGAAATTAAACTGTACAGTCGCTCATTCAACGATTGTTGCCGATAACGCCGACCAGATTACCGACAGCATCAAATCTATGGTGGATATGGGCGTTGATTTGATTGTCACCACTGCCGGGCTTTCGGTGGATCCGGATGACCAGACAAGAAAAGGACTGATCCAGGCCGGATTAACAGATGCCCTTTATGGAGCGCCGATTCTGCCCGGAGCCATGACCCTTGTCGGAAAAATCGAAACGACAACAGTAATTGGGGTGCCTGCCTGTGCCCTGTTTTATAAAACAACCAGTTTTGATCTGCTGCTGCCCCGAATTCTTGCCGGCCAAAGAATTACCCGGATGGACCTGGCAAAAATGGCGGTTGGCGGATTTTGTTTAAATTGTAATACTTGCACTTTTCCTAAGTGCCCGTTTGGAAAATAAAGACTTATAATGCCCCATCATTCTGAAATATTAGCTTTGTTTGATTTTGACTTAACCATTGTATCGCGTGATTCTGGATATGAATTTATCAAGCATCGTTTAAACTCCAGTATCACCCGAAAATTTGCGGCTTATTTTATATTCCCTTTTGCCTTGCTGTTTTATCTGCCGATTCGGTTCAGGTTTATCAGTCATTCTATTTATATGTGGATTGCCACGGCAGGTCTCAGTAACAAAGAGCTCAAAAAAGACCGGCAAAAATTCCTACGGTTTTACTGTTCGCTTACTGATGCACCGGTCTATCAGGACGCATTAGATAAATTGGCATTTCATATAGATGCGAGACATAACGTCTATATTGTCAGCGGGGCACCGACCTGGGCGATTAAAATGATATGCAAAAGGCTTGGTATTCAAAAATGTAAAATTATTGGATCTATTGAAAAACCTGTAATGGGCGGTTTAATCTATAAACAACATTGTTACGGGTATAAAAAGGTGGATCTGATCAATGACATCATCCTTCAAAACCCTCAAAAAATTTACGGCTACTCTGATAGCGCAGCCGACATACCGCTTTTATCTATCTGCACCCACAAACACGTCATCAACCCGACAAAAAATCACCTTAGAAAATTCAAAAGAGCATTTGGAAATAATTTTCAGGTGCTGAACTGGGCATAAATAAAAATCCTGACCCAGAGGGCCAGGCATTGGGTTAAGCCCGAAGGCATGATCTACTAAATTGATGATACCAATACTCAATTTTCATAATCCTAATCATCATCATAATCTTAATCCGTCTTTTAATGAAAGGCTTTCGCCCAAAAGATTATGATTAAGAGAAAGATTACGATTAAGAATTTAACCGAATCATCGCTCAGAGCAGAGCCCATATCTCTGACCTGGCCCAAAGGACCAGGTTTTCAACATTTAAATAAAAATGTAATAAAAATGGGGACAGATCTATTTTTTGGTTCCCGACCCCCTCACTCGAGGCTGATGTGATTTGCTAAATCTTCCATCATAAGACTCTTTCATTCTCTATCTTTTTTTTCAACTTGCCCTTTTATACAATTTCAGGAACAGGCTAAAATTTAACGATTTTCTCTATAGTTTGACCTGACGGAATCTCTAAATCCCGGATCTCTTTTTCCTCTTTGGTTTTACGGTCATAAACCTTTATGTAATAGATATCCGGTACCAGTTGGAATTCTGCTGGTTTTTCCCGATACCAGGTACGTTGGTCTCTTATCTTCTTGTTGTCGCTCTGGCGGTACACATAGGCCTGGGCTTTGAATGGCTGACCATCTCTTGTGGTTGTAATTTTCAGAACACCACCGGCAATAAATGAAACAGTCTTTTCCAGGGTCTGGCCGGAAATAATCTCGATATCTCTGATTTCCTGTTCCTGATGGGGTGTCACAGACCTGTCTGTCACTTTCATATAGTAGGTGCCTGGTACCAGATTGAATATTGCAGGTTTCTCACGATACCAGGTCTTTTTGTATTTTATTTTTTTATTGTCGCCCTGGTTGTAAACATAAGCCCTGGCTGCAAAGGGATGATCTTCTTTGAGGGTCGTTATTTTTAAATACCCTCCGGTAAATGTCGGCGCTGTCACAACCTCCCTGGCCGCTGCCATAAATTCTCCGGCATTACCAGCCGTATAATACTCACCGCCGCCCGCCTCGGCAATGCATTCCAACTGCTCCCGCTCTTCTTCGGTAACATTGAACCCGATGACGTGCATGATAAATGTGATGCCCGAGGCCTTGAGTTCTTTAACCAGACCGCAGGGATCAGGATCACAGGTCTCTTGTCCATCCGATATCAGGATGATGGTTGTTTCCTCTTCCAGGTGTTTGAGGCGCTCGGCGGTCAGCCGTATAGACCTGCTGATAGGGGTCTTTCCTTTGGCGCTGAGTCCCTGGATCCGGGCTATTGTTTTTTCTTTTTCAAGGGGCCCTAAGATAATCAGTTCTTCCACATCATTACAGTCCCCTTTGCGGCGGTGCCCGTATGCAATCAGACCGACAACAGCATTATCGGGCAGATCACGAATCAGACCGGTGAGGACCTCTTTGGCGATGACGATTTTAGCCTTGCCATCCACCTGCCCCCACATGGAGCCCGATGCATCAAGGATAAACATAATGTTGCCGATATTTGATGGGCAGGGAGCTTTTTCCGATGCGTGAAGAACAATAGGAAACAGTAAGGCAACACCCGTTGCCAGAACGATAGCTACCCTGAGAATTGATTTTGCCGTATTCATAATTTTCTCCTGTTGGTTTGGCTTGGCAAAAATGTGTTGGTTTTTAATGTTAACTGTGGCGATCTATTGAGAAACTCAATGCCTGTGTTTGGCAGGGTTTTTTGAACTTTTTACGTTAATCGCCTAAACTTGTGTTCAACATGAAAATCAACGGTTTATCCGGTGCATTTTCTGGTTAGAATTAAGTAAGGTGTCCCCCGATAGCCTGGTTAGAATTAAGTAAGGTGTCTCCCGATAGCAAATCTTTCTCCCAAAGCCTACGATTGTTACTTTATGGTTTTTCTTAATGCATGATATTGCAGGAATTGGTTCCGCTCCTCGATTGAAATTTGAATTTGCAGAAAGTTTTTTACAATATTCTTTCAAACCTAAAATCGCATTTTGACGCTCCAGTTGATAATGTTCCAGATCGTCTGAATATAAAACCCAATTCCTCCCCGATTTTGGGGTAAACAACATCATCGATATTACAAAAAGGAAAACACCATGCTGGATTTCCGTATTCTTTAGCAACTTCATGAAGAAAGCAGTAATTAACATCCCAAGTGAGAGCATCTTTAGAATCTTCAATAAATTTAATTTCGCAAATATTATTCATGGCATTTTCAGTTGCTTTTGTGTATTCTTTAAAACAATGAAAACTGTCTTTACTATCTTTAAGTTCCCTGACAGGCTGTATCATTAAATTCACTTCCGAGTTTTTCTTTGCCAGTTTATCCTCTGATTTTTCATATATCTCTGTAATTATTTCTCGCGCTTTTTCCAATCCTACCAAATCAGCTAAAACCTTCATCATCGCTATCGGCTTAAAGGTAAACTCAAAAATGTTTTTGCTAACACCCCTTCGTGCGATTTTAGACCAATCGTGTTTTCTCATTTTTTGTAACTCAGAACGAGATAAGATCATTATTTTCAGCAACCCAATAAATCCAACTTCTTTCCATAGTGAACTCAGAATTGTAATAAACATCTGCTTTTCAATTTTTTTATATTCCGGACTTGAAAGTAATTCAATGACT
>JAQIBZ010000100.1 GCA_027858815.1 Desulfobacteraceae bacterium | reverse complement strand
CTGTTGACAAGCGTATTGCCATCTCCGGCGATATTCCCCGGCGGCCATTTAATAACTCAGACAGCGACGAACGAGACACGCCTAAACCCTTGGCCGCTTCAGTGACCGACAACCCTAAGGGTTCTATACAAAACTCCCGAACGGCTTCTCCGGGGTGTGGTGGGTTATACATAACCATAATATTGCTCCTTAATGGTAATCCATTGAAGTTTTTTATCATGGCCTATTGTAGCCAGTAGCGCGACACATGTCAATCGGTTTTTGAATAAGTCTTTTGAAATTAGATGTCAATCTGAAGTATACCCTATCCGGATGACAGATACGGCGTTGATCATCATTTCGGCCACCTTTTTCGTAGGGTGCGGGGTTTATCCCCGCCCGTTTTCCGTAGAGCCCGGTATCCAGAGATGAAAATGACTCACACCTTCGTCATACTTGTTTTTCGGGAGGGCATAAAGCCCTCCCCTACATATGGATATTGGCTGAAACGATGAACAAGGCCAAGAAAGGCATTGATCATCGTTTCGGCCACAGGAATGTCGCTACAAACCAATCCCCCATTAGCGTTGCGGCGTAGGCCGGGTTTCCATACCCGGCATGGTTTAAAAGAGACGGCGGAAAAGCCATCCTTAAATATTCAGCCACCGCATTGACAAAATAACGGTCCCGCTCCCAGTAAAAATCATGATGATGGGCAATGGTTGGGATTTGCGTTTCGGCAATGACTTCGGCAATGACTTCGGCAATGGCAAGCCCTAAGGAAAGCTGTATGGGAATGGCCAGGGCGTTTTCAACAATCAGCAAATCAATATCAAATTATTTTAGGATAGGGAGAAAAGAAATTAATTTTCAGATGGCTCAACAATAAGAATGTTGGATGCAAGTTCTTCTGATACGCGTTGCTCAAGGCCATCTTCCTCAACCCTTTTCCGTCTGAGTTCAGACGGTTTATAACCTCTGGGGAGTTTGCCGAGATTGCAAATCGGTTCACCCGGACTAATCGCCGGCAGACTTGTCATACCGATGATAACAGCGTTAAACGGGGCATAAAGCGTGTTTTGCTCCCTGCCTAAAAGCGTCGTATTGGTCGCTAACGGCTGACCTTTTTCAATAATATCTCCGGGTTTTACGTGGAAATTCAAAAATCCCCCGTTGTCCGCCCTTATCCATTTTGATTGATTAATAATAACTTGATATACAGGACTTTCCACCTCACCGTCAAGCATGTCCAGTTCGCACAATACATTTTTAATCCCCCGCACGGTTGTTTCAACAATACCCGGCTCGACTTTCCAGACTTCACCACCTTCCATAATGATTGTCGGGCATCCTGAACGACAGGCTTCACGACGAAAAGATCCTTTCGGGCCCTTGTTGTTGATAATGATCTCAGCGCCAAACGATTTTGCGATACGAGAGACCTGCGGTTCACTCAGATCTGCCCGGACGGTGGGGTAATTCGTGCGGCGTACAGATGCCGTATGCAGGTCAATTCCGTAATCGCATCGCAATACAAGCTCGTTGAAAATAGTGCCGGCCATCCGGTTGGCAAGGCTTCCGCCGGCTGATCCCGGAAAAGACCGATTCAAATCCCGGCGGTCCGGAAGATACCGGGTATGACGATCAAAAGCCAGCAGGTTCAAAACAGGAATGAGGATGAGCGTCCCCCGAAGCGGATAAAAGTCCTCGTCCATGATCAACTGGCGGATGGCGCCGGTACCGTTAATTTCATCGCCGTGCAGAGCGGCAGTGAAAAAGACAACCGGGCCATCTTCTATTGCACGACGAATATGAATTTGAATGTTTACCGTCATGCTGCTGTAGCTTTCGCTGACGGCAAGATTCACATCGCGTGACGTTCCTGCGGGAATCTTTTCCCCGAACCAGTCATCTTTGAATTTATTTCTGATGGGATTACTCAAGGCCGTCTCCTTCTTCAGGAGGCATCGTGACTGTTTCTATCTTTCCGGACGATTTAAAAACTTCCCTGGCCGCTGCCAGTCCGGGAAGCACTTTTACCTTTGGACGTCGCTTACGGCGGACTTTGTCAGGGATCAAATCACGCATGAGTTCCTGTTTTCCGAAGCAAAGCAGGCGGTCTTCGGCCTGGAGTTGTCGATGTGACCGGGGATTGGGAATAACAGTGGTGCCGCGATATAATGTCAGTACAATGATGTCTTTTTCTCGTAATCCGGATTCCTGAATTGATAAATTGCTATACTCCGAGCCTTCCGGAATATAAATCTCGGCAACACCATATCCGCGACTCACCGTTAACCGCTGACGAAGGTCAATTTCCGGAAAATTCACCTGGGCAGCCATATAGTCGATAATGGCCCCGGCGATGTCCAGCTGTGTACATCCTTCAATCCCTTCCAATCCGGGCGACGAATTTACTTCCATCACCTGCGGACCGGACTTGCCTTCGAGCAAGTCAACACCGGCAACCCGCAACCCCATAATCTGGGCAGCCCGTACGGCTGTTTCACTATAGGATTCATCGAGAATCACCGATTCCGTGTGGCCGCCCCGATGAACGTTGCTGCGGAATTCCTGCCCCTGTGCAATCCGGCGCATAGCCCCAACCACCTGATCACCGACAACAAAAGCCCGTATATCCCGTCCTTTGCTCTCAGCGACAAATTTCTGGATCAATACACTTTGCTTCTGGCTTTGCAGCATTTCTATAATAGCGGCAGCGGATTCGACGGATTCGGCTAAAAGAACCCCGATTCCCTGGGTTCCTTCTATAAGCTTAATGACGACCGGTGCGCCACCGACTCTTTCAATGGCCGGAAGTACGTCTTTTTTGTCGCGAACAAACGTTGTCTTTGGAATACCGATCTGGTGCCGGCTGAGAATCTGCAAGCTGCGAAGCTTGTCTCGCGAAGTGGTAATGCTTGCAGATGAATTTACACAAAAGACATCCATTTGTTCAAATTGCCTCACAACAGCAGTACCAAAATACGTAATAGACGCACCAATCCTTGGCAGCACGGCATCGTAATGAGAAAGCCGTTTTTGACGAAAATAAAGATCCGGATTTCCCTGCTCAAGGTCAATTGCAAATTTTAAGGTATTCAGCACCTTGACACTGTGGCCGCGCTGCTCGGCGGCTTCACGCAGTCGTCGTGTGCTGTAACATTTCGGATTACACGAAAGAATTGCCATTTTCATATTTACTTTTCCTTTAAACCTGTCGCCGTCGGGCTGGGCCTATTTTTTTTGAATTTATTTTTCGCTTGGGTTTACCACCATAATAAGATTTACCGGCGTCAACAAGAAACCGACGCCGAAATGCCTCCCGACCGAGCAACATCCGGAAACCCATGTCATCACGGCTTGCGAGTGTTA
>JAQIBZ010000267.1 GCA_027858815.1 Desulfobacteraceae bacterium | reverse complement strand
TTCTCTACTTTTCTTGCCCATCAAGAAAAGTAAAAGGGAAAAAATTTATAAATTAAGTCTGCTGTCCTCGGAATCCAAGGTTTGGCCTCCGAGTTCTATCTGTCTCTGACTGTATAATTTGATAGTACGATATATTATTATTGGTGAATCTGACAAGTTTTGCCAGTGCGCGCAGTGCAGAAGGGGTTATTCTCATATGAAGATTCGATTATGAATGATTTTTTAAAAGTGAGTTTTCACCCATGCTTTGGAGGAATTATTTGAAAATCAACTTTGATAATTTTTGAAAAAATTATGGGTGTTGATTACGATAATGCGAATAAAATTTCAACACCTTCTCCACATAATTCTCCGTTTCCGGGTACGGGGGGATGTCCTTATATTTATCCACGGCCCCCGGCCCGGCATTGTAAGCAGCCAGTGACAGTGATAAATCGCTGTTGTATTTTTTCATCAATTGTTTCAGGTACCGGGTGCCGCCCATGATATTGTCACGGGGATCAAACGGATCGCTGATGCCAAATTCATTTAAGTTTTTCGGCATGATCTGCATCAGTCCGATGGCACCGGATGGTGAGATGGCGTTGGGGTTGAAGTTGGATTCCGCACGGATTATTGCTTTGACTAGTTCAAACTGCATGCCGTGATGGAGAGATGCATCACGAATAATTCCATCATAGGTGCTCATGCTGCCGCCAGGGTAATAAATGGACGCATGCATGGATGCTTCCGGACCGGAATACCGATATCGGGCAGAGGTAGGGGCATTGCTGAAATGAAGCACCCCGTTTTCGTCTTTAAAGGAATAGATTTCAGCAGACAGATCAGCAGGAACCAATGTCGTGGCGACAAGCAAGAGGCTGAAAAGAATAGCAAATATATATTTCGGTTGAATTCGGATCATTTATTATATTTCAAATTTTTATATTTTTATTTATGTAGCAATGACCTTCAATTTGACAACTCATTAAATATATCAGGGCTTTATGCTAATTGTCAAATGTATTTGGTTCTCGATTGAAAACTGTCGGTTTCTTCAATATTTTGTTTGAGCCTTAGCCCTTTATCAATCCCAATCGATGGCGTCGTAAAAAGTCCAAATCCAAGGCGCACAAGCCCTGAGGAGCGAGGCGTACTTTATGTACGTTGAGCGACGAAGGGTGCAGTGCAACACAGGAGTTGGATTTTTTACGATGCCATCAGAGTTCTTCGGGAGTAAAAGCAACCACCTCATCAATACTTTCTGCTTCGGCAAACAGCATAACCATGCGGTCAAGGCCCAGTGCGTTGCCGGCAGCATCCGGCATCAGGTGCAGGTCGTCGAGAAATTTTTCCGGCATGGGATATACATCCTGGCCGGTATTTTCCCGTCGGGTAAGTTCTTCGGCAAACCGCCGGCGTTGTTCATCCGGATCGGTTAATTCGGTAAATCCGTTACACAGTTCAAGGCCGCCCATATAGAGCTCAAATCGCTGGGCAAGATGCGGTTGATTAGGCCGAGGGGCAGCCAGCGGGCAGCTTTTGGCCGGATAGTCATACAGAAAAGTCGGTTTGCCCAATCCCAGATTGGGTTCAATATCAAATGCGATGATTTCATCAAATTGGTCTGATATTATTGCTTTTTGCATGGAAAGTGATGAATATCGAATAAAAGCGTCGGTAACCGATAATTTTTCCCATGGCGGTGAGATGTCAATGTGATGGCCTTTGTAGATGAGGCTATTCTCAAATGATAATCTGTCTTTGATAAATTGAAACAGATTCTCACAATGATTCATCAGATCATGGTATGCGGCACCGGCTTTATACCATTCCAGCATGGTAAATTCTTCCAGATGCCGTTTTCCTCTTTCTTCTTTGCGAAAGCATTTACATATTTGGAATATCTTGGGATAACCGGCAGCGAGCAGTCGTTTCATGCTCAGTTCCGGTGATGTCTGAAGATACCAGTCGCCGGAGTGGTGTGCAGCAATAAAGGGCTCCGGGGCTGGTGCGGGAATTCGGATGGGGGTGTCCACTTCAAGAAAGTTCTGGCTGGTGAAATAATCACGCACCGCCTGAAAGATTTTTGAACGGAGAACAAGAATTTTAGCTTTTTGGTATTGTGGGTTCAATCTTTTTCAGTAATTCAAGAGTTGATAAAATCTTAAAAAGTATCCAAATGGCTAAGATAAAAGTTCCACCAATACCATAAAATATGGCAAGGCTTAGTGGTTTTTCAGGCTTAAGATAATACATGTAGTATATCGAGAGGCTGAAAAACCGCTACAATGCAGTAGATGGGGTTTTTTACGACGCCATCAAGGTTTTTTTCCGGACCTGGTAGGTGTCTTCAACACGGTTCTGGAGAATGATCATGTCATAGCTTGTTTCACTGGCGGAATTATACCATTCAATTCCCTGCTCAAGGCATGCCCGACAGGCTTTTCGAGGAATATGGATGGCTAAGATATGTTGGCCGAGATCAGAGGTTGAATCGATTTTAAATGTCCCGCCGCAATCTGAGCAAATGCGGATGGTTTCGTTCTGGTGTTCATTGAATCCTTCCGTGTCATACATGATACTGCGCCGGCGCTTGTCGAACTTTTTATCCGATTTCATCCGGTTCCGGATGAGTTCACGGGCATTCCAGTTAGACATGACGGTGTCGCAGGTTCTTTCAATGACTTGCGTGATCTGGTCGGACTGGCGCAGTTGACTGTGGTCATACCCCGGTTCTTTGACGTTGCTGTAGTCTATCCCGGCCATGGCCAGTATAATGCCCACATTCACATAGGGCAGGGCGCCTTCAATGGAATAACCGCCTTCCAGCACGGCAATATCCGGTTTTAAAAGCCGGGTAAGGTCTGCATATCCCTGAGCGGAAAAATGCATGTTGGTGAGCGGGTCGGTAAAATGGTTGTCCTGTCCGGCGGAGTTGATGATAATATCCGGTTTGAACTCATCAAGAATCGGAAGAACCAGTTCGTTGATCACATACAGAAATCCTTCTTCAGACGTATAGGGCGGCAGAGGGACATTCAAAGTAGTGCCCGCAGCATTAGGGCCGCCCAGTTCCTCGGGGAACCCGGAACCCGGATAGAGGGTACGTCCGTCCTGGTGAAGGGAAATAAACAGCGTATCCGGGTCATGCCAGTAAATATTCTGGGTTCCGTCACCATGATGGCAGTCCGTATCAATAATGGCCACCCGGTCGACATTATAGGCAGACCGGATATATTCAATCATGATGGCTTCGTTATTGACACTGCAGAACCCTCGACCCCCATGCACTACCCGCATGGCATGGTGCCCCGGCGGTCGGACAAGGGCAAAGCCTTTTTCAACCTTTTTTTTCATGACGGCATCAGCAATGGTTTTGGCACCGCCGGCACTTATGAAATGGGATTCGGTCATCACCGACTGTTCGTCCGGTGCGCAGAAATGTACCCGCTGAACATCTTTGATTTCCACCAGATTAGCTTTGTATTCAATGATCCCGTCAATATCCAGAAGGCCTTCTTCAAGCACCTGGTCCTGTGTATACAGCAGGCGTTCTTCTCTTTCCGGATGGGTGGGGCTGATGGCCCAGTCAAAGGCCGGAAAAAAAACCAGCCCGGTTTTATGTTTTGCACGTAGCATGGTGTGCTCCGAAAGCATGTTTAATGGCTTCTTAAAAAGCTCAACTTTTGCGTTGCACTGCATTTTTCGTTTCTTCAAAGTACGCTAAGTACGAATCATCACGAAAAATTTGTGCGCCTTAAATTTGAGCTTTTTTCTTTGCCATTTAATTATGAGTTTTTATCAAATTATTGATGGTTTATAAAATTTAATACCAATGATTAAATAAAATTTACATGGCGGCAATTTTGTCGGTGATCATTTTGTAATTGTTGATCAATCCGGGCTTGACCTGCAGCTTAATGCGGATGTTCTTGCCGGTTAAGCGAAAGCCCCGGACCATATTGAACTCCAGTTCTTCTAAAACTTCCGGGTCCAGGTCGTTGATATCCGCACCGGTCTGGAGCGCTTTTTGCTTGAGCAGTTCGTGCCCCAGTGCCAGGGCGTCGTCTTTAGTGAAGTCTGAAGGTATTTGTTTTGAAAACGATTCTTCTGGTGCCATGGCCACTCTTTTCTGGGTGTCCGCAAACAGGGAGACTTCGCAGGTGGTTCTTGAAAGTGCGGTACCAATGGCATTGGCAACCGACCATTGCGGAACGGTCCGGACGGTGAATTCGGATATTTGTTCCATGTGTTCTGCAAAATAGGATGCCGGGCCACCAAGCACCATGATATGTCTCGGTTTTAGCTGATAATCGGAAAGCACCTCCTTGATGGTGTAAACCGGTTTGCTGTTAATCCGTCCGATCATTTTTCGGGCTGCGGTTAAAATATCCTGGCACGCCAGGTCGAATATTTCAAAAGCGGCTTCTTCAACACTAAGCCCGAGTTTTGCTGCAATGGGGGTAATGCCTTGTAAGGATTTATTTTTGTCTCCGCTGGCATCATTTGTCTTGTCTAAGACAAAGAGGGCATCCGTGGGCGTGGGCACTGAACCCCCGTAAGCCATTGCCGGTCCGGTCCGGTCCGGGCCAATTTTTAAGACACCATCCTCTATCCGGACGACACTGTCTCCGCCAATTCCGATGGAATAACTGTTTAATGCCCGGATCAGGGTCTTGTATGGACCGATTTCAATGCCTAAGGGAGAAAGCAAGGGTACCTGGTTGATTAATACAGCCATATCCGTGGTGGTGCCGCCGATGTCCATAACAATGGTTTCGCTGTCTTCGGGTGCAAATGCCACAGATCCCATGACACTGGCTGACGGCCCGGACAGAACGGATTGTCCGGGAAAATCGATGGACGCATCAAAGGCCATGGTGCCGCCGTCTGCTTTTAAAATGTAAATAGGAATTAAAATCCCGTTTTGTTTTAATGTCGACTTGACGGCTTCAAAGAATTCTTTGTGAATCGGATAAACGGAGGCGTTTAAAAAAGTGGTGGCAATCCTGCGGGGAAAGTTGAGGTGCCCGGATATCCGGTGTCCTAAAAATATTTTGTCAAAATACGGGGCAATGATTTTTTGAATTTCAAGCTCATGTTCCGGATTTCTGGTGGAAAATTTCCCCACCACCCCCACATGCCGGATGCCTTCTGATTTGAGGCGGTGGGCAATCTCTTCGATCTGGTTTTTATCAATGGCGTTGATTTCTTTGCCGTTGTGGTCAATGGTGCCGGATACGTTGAAATAGTGTTTGTTCGTTCTGTATGCCTCCGGATTAAGTCCCGGACCTGCAGATACAAATATCCCGGCCGGAGATAATTTGTTTCGGACAATGGCATTGGTCGTCAGCGTTGTGCTGAGAACCGCGTGTTTTATTTTCTCAGAAGGGATGTTTGCAGTGATTTTTTCAATGCCGGTGAGTACCGTTTGAAAAAGGTCTGATGTGTCTGTCGGAACTTTGATCTTTCTTTCCAGACCATTTTCTCCGACAAGGACGATATCTGTATTCGTTCCGCCAACGTCCAGTCCGATGATCATATTATTTCCTTGTTGATAAGAATAAATATTTTAACTCTTTTAATCATTAACTAAAAACTTTATTATTGTCAATGTCCCTGTGCGTCGTTCTTTTTTTCATGCGATCGTTTGATTTGATTCTTTACAAAAAAGTCTTAAATTGATACCCGGTAGATTGAAAGTATTATATTATAAGCTGGTTATCTGTTTATTGGTGGTATCCGCCGGCTATTTGGAACAGGTGAGAAAAAAATGACTGATGAATATTATATGAAAAAAGCACTGGTCCAGGCTGAAAATGCGCTTTTGGCCGGGGAGTTTCCGGTGGGATGTGTCATTGCTGATGAAAAGAATGTCATAACCACCGGTTCCCGTCATGGTACAAGCGGGCAGCAGTCTAATGAAATTGACCATGCCGAGATAGTCGCTTTACGGTCCCTTTACGAGGAAAAGGCTGCTGAAAACACGAAGGAATTGACGCTTTACTGCACCATGGAACCCTGTCTGATGTGTTTCGGCGCCATTTTAATCAGCGGCATACACAGAATTGTCTATGCGTATGAAGACGTGATGGGTGGCGGAACAAAATGTGATTTGTCAAAAGCGTCCCCGTTGTACAGTGAAAATGATATTAAGATTGTCCCTCATGTTTTGCGTGAAGCAAGCCTTTTGCTTTTTAAGGAATTTTTTGCCCGTCCTGAAAACGATTACTGGAAAAACAGTCTGCTGGCCGAATATACGCTTTCCCGGAAATGATATCTGTTATGGGTTGGTTGAGCAATTGCGGAATCAGTATCTGTGTTAGGGTCTAATTAAACAGATAAAACCCTAGCACGCTGTCGTGGTTTTGCGGGGAGGAAAATTCAAGTCCGGCGCTGAGCCCTTTCATGTTTTTGACAACCACTTTTTTTTTGATTTGAGACCGGTTGGCATCATCTAATCGGAATTCAACAAAAAGGGTATCTCCGATTTTAAAGCGGGGCATCATTTTTAGTTTGATACGGATGCCTGAAAAAGAAATATCCTTTACGCTCATCGAGCCGGTATGGTCCGGGGTGTTTGAATTTTCGGGGATGTATTTGTATGAGCCGAGAAGATTAATTTGTTTTCTGAATTTTTTTCGTTTTTCCAGAAAAACTTCATAGGAATATCCGCAACTGCATCGGGCCTTTAAGCGGTTTGATTTTTTACGCTGGAGGTATTCGGTTAAATCTTTAACGCCTATTCTCTGGCACTTGGGGCATGCAAATGTAGCGGTATTGTCATCATTGATATAAATTGTTACTGCCATGGCCGCGACGCTCACCAAAAAACACTTAAACGGAGAAAAAATAACATTTATGGACAAATGTGTTGATTTCTGATATATATCATAAGTTATTTATTAGTATTCTTGAAACACTATCCTGTGTCAAACGTATTGATTTAGTTCATAGTGTAAAAAAAAATTAAGAGAAACAGGTCAGTATGTCAAGACAATAATGTATTTTATAAAAAAGAGGCAGTTGTATGAAAAAGATTGAAGCAGTTATCAAACCATTTAAACTCGATGATGTAAAAGAAGCATTAAATAATGTCGGTATTCAGGGGATGACGGTTTCAGAAGTCAAAGGATATGGTCGGCAGAAAGGACATACAGAGATTTATCGCGGCGCGGAATATGCGGTTGATTTTATCCCTAAGTTAAAAATCGAAATTATCATACCTGCGGATCGATGTGAAGAAGTAATAGAGATTATGAGAAAATCTGCATTCACAGGTAAGATCGGGGATGGTAAGATTTTTATAAGTCCCATCGAAGAAGTTGTCAGGGTCCGTACCGGTGAAAGAGGGTTTGACGCGTTGTAAGATCGTCACTAATGATACTGACGCGGATCCACATCATACTTATCCGCTTTGTATGAAAATTTTCGAACCGTAGTGTTTAGGGTCTGGGCTGCCTGGGAGATATTTCCCCGGGTGTGCTTTAATGCATCGATAATCATTTCCCGCTCAAGCTGGCCCACGGCTTTTTCAAGGGATAGATTCGGCAGGGTCTTGGATGCCTGGCCGGTCTGAAGCGTAGGCGGCAGATGATAGCTGTGGATCACCTGATCTTCACATAAAAGCACCGCCCGTTCAATGCAGTTTTCCAGTTCCCGGACGTTGCCGGGCCAGTGATAGGCCATCAGCATATCAATGGACGGTGTTGAGAATCGGAGAATCTTTTTATTGTTTTCCATGGCATATTTTTCAAGAAAAAAATCCGCCAGAATCAGGACGTCCGTTCGTCTTTCTCTTAAGGGCGGCAGGTAAATCGGGAATACATTAAGCCGGTAGTAAAGGTCATTCCTGAAAAATCCGTCGGTTACCGCATCTTCAAGGTTTCTGTTGGTCGCCGCAACAATACGGACATTCACTTTAATGGTTTTATTTCCCCCAACCCGCTCCAGTTCTTTTTCCTGTAAAACCCGTAAAAGTTTGACCTGGACTTCCGGCTCAATGGAACCGATTTCGTCCAAAAACAGGGTGCCTTTGTTCGCCAGTTCAAACTTGCCGGTTTTCTGGTGAAGCGCACCGGTAAAAGAACCTTTTTCATGGCCGAAAAGTTCACTTTCAATGAGATTTGCCGGTAGTGCCGCACAATTTACCTTTACAAAAGGATTTTTGGCCCGAAGGCTGTTGTAATGAATGGAATTGGCAACCAGCTCTTTTCCGGTTCCGCTTTCTCCACGAATGAGAACCGTAGCATTGCTGGCGGCTACCTGGGAAATCATCTGATACACTTCTCTCATTTTATTGCTGTTACCGATGATATTTTTCATGCGGTATTGTTTTTGCAGTTCCGCCTGCAACCGGTCATTTTCAGAAGTGAGTTTTTCCTTTTCAACCCGGTTTCTTTCAAGATAAATAACCTGCGTTGCAATCATCGCCGTCACAACAGACAGCAGTTTTTCTCCGTCTTTCAATGAGTATGATTCATCATAGGGTCTGTCAACACTGAGTGCGCCGATCACCTGCTTATCTTTTTTAATGGGTACGCAGATAAATGAGATTTCATGATCCTGGGCTGCTTTACGGGATGCCGTTCGGTTGAGGAATCGGCTGTCTTTGCTTAATTCCGCAATAGTGACCGGTTCGCCGGTTTTAATGACCTGTCCGGTAATCCCTTCGCCCAGTTTATACTTTCCTTTTTGCAGTGCACTTTTAGAAATCCCGTGGGCAACTTCTATGCTGATTTCATCGCTAAAAGGGTTTAAGATGGTGATGGTACCGCGAATCATGTTTTGAGATTTAGATAACAACTCAAGCATCAAATATAATGACTGCTTGAGGTCGGCGGTTTTGTTTAAGACCTGAGTGATTTGGTAGAGCAGGGAAATTTGATCAGTTTTGTTTATGGCCATTATCTTTTCGTATGATATTAATCAATTATTGAAAAATAAGAATTATGTAACAATTCTTTCTCAGTCTGTTTAAGGGACGTGGAAAGAAATAATTGCCCCCCAGATGGCGAACCAAAAGACATGTAAGATGGGATAATTATTTTTTTCCACATCCCTAATATCTAATTCACTAAAGAAAACAGGTAAATATGTCAAGGTATTTAGTGGTTGAACGGAAAGTCTCCAAATTGCACTTTTTTTGTCATTGCGAGGGAGGTACGACCGAAGCAATCTCATTATCGACAGGGGGATTACTTTGTCGTTCGTTCCTCACTCCGCGTAATGACAACCATGATTTTGAAGTTTTCGTTCAGGCACTAT
>JAQIBZ010000264.1 GCA_027858815.1 Desulfobacteraceae bacterium | reverse complement strand
CCCCTCACTGTAAAATCCGATCCGGTCTCCCGCATCCACTGTTTCACTGTTGTTTGCATCCAGCAAAGCAAACACCTGGACATTTTCTATGGGTACATTTTTCCCGTAAGGCAGGATATTCAGAGTATAGTCGAGGGAGGCGTCTTTTTTATTCACCGTTGTAAAACCGATCACCTCGTCAAAGTCGATAGCGGTGAAATCCGATGAATCTATGTCTCCGGCATAAGCCACCAGGGTGACATCTCCGACATCTTCTCCCAATATAGTCCCCGATATAGAAGCCTCATAATCAAACACCTCCCGGTTGATATCAATGTGGAATCCGTCGTTTTCACCGGGCTTCAGGCGAATCGCCGGCGAGATTCTGCCGGTTTGCGCATATACACCGATCAAATCGCCGGTATCCGGAAACGGCACGGCCCCGGTATAGTTATTATCTGCAAAGGCAATAAGAAAAACGTCATCTTCAAGGCTGATGTTTTTACTTGAAAGGTCCATGCGGAAAGTATTGTTTGATTTGTCCGCCACCATATATTCAATCACAACATCTCTGGGATTGTTCTCAAGCAGATCTGCATCTATTGAATTGGTCAACACGACCAGTACCGGAGAATCCATACTTTGACCGTCACCCAATAATGAATAGGTCCCGGACAAAAAAAGACCCGGATCATTTGATTCATCACCGCAGCCGAGTATTCCCAAAACTGCGGCAAATATGATTAGAATATACAAATTATGGGAACGCATATCTTAAATTCACCGTTATAAAATCATTATCTTTGTAGTAATAAAAGATGGAGTCTTTTTCATAATCACCTTCCCCATGACCATCTATAGCTGTATAACCAAATTCTGCCTTAAATCCGTTTTGAAAATCATACCCGATTTGCGGCCATAAAATCACCCCGCCGTTACGGGTTTCAATAATACCGGTCATCGAAATACTGACGCGATCATCAAAAAAAGCATCCTGATAACGACAGGTCAGAAAATCAGTTATCTGCGGACGTTGAATATCATCATCAAAATGCTGTGCCTGGAACCATTCAATGGTAAACAGGGACTCACCGGCATGTCCGGGAAGCAGCTTCTGCATAGGGATAAAATAATTCAATCCCAACGAATATGCCAGATAATCTGTTTTCCGTGTATCATAGGGGAATGTCAGATCCTGGGGCTTGCTTGTATCCTGTTTGATAAAACCGCTTTTATTCGGCGAATATGCCGCCTCTACCTGAAAAACAAAATCTTCATATGTAAAAACACAATCAAACCCGAAATAGTCGACAATAAAATACTGAGGTTCTACAAGGACCGACACTGTCTGATTTTCAATCAGCACCGTGCCGAACGGAAGGATTACCGGTTCATTGTCCGGGCCGTGATATCCGGAAAAAGAGAAATCCATCCCTTGCCAGGTGCTTGCTGCCCTGGCACCATACCCGAAGTTTTTGCTGTTGGTTTCCATGGGATTTGCATCGCCGAAAATCAACGGATAAGAATCTTCGACCATTTTGACAGACCAGTAGTTACCGGTTTCAGGAAACACTGTTGCCGTATGTATCGGAACAAAAACCGTCTCCACGGTGAATTTTTCGAAAAAAAACAGGCTGGATACAGATGGCACACCAAGGGCCACCTGATCCTGATCTTTAAACAAAAGTTCCCTGAAATCACTGGGATTAAAATAGGATGTGGAATTTATAAAATCAGCTGTCCCCCACCCGAAAATCTGATTACCAACCCGAACCCTGAATTTCTCCCGGGACCAGTTATAATATAACTCACGGAATATGACCTCACTTGATTCACTCGATATTCTAAGATTCCGGTAAGTTTTACTTGAAGATGAATATACATAATCATCTCCAATGGTATCATTTATAAAGGTGGGAAAAAAATACAGCCCGGTTACTGAAAACAGATAATCATCAGAAGAACCGTATTGAAATTCGAAAAGCGCACTGATTTCATTTTTTTTCCATGCATCTTCGAAATGCAGCTCCCGGTCAGTTTGAATAATATTTTTAAACGCACTTTCAAACCGCCAGGTAAAGGTAGATGCCGGGGATGCACCTTCTTCCCCTTCGTCAAAATCATCATCCCAGTCGTCTTCCAGTTCCCAAGATTCTTCCTCTCCGGCATCTTCTTCAAACCCTTCAATAAATTCTGGGTCTTCAAAGCTGTCTTCTTCAAATTCATCAACAGACGTTGATTCTTTAGTACTGTCGGCTTCGAATTCTTCAAATGCCCCGGATTCTGCAATGAAATCATCGGCAAACGCAACAGACGGCATTTGCATAAACCCAGTTCCCGAGACCACACACCAGACAGTCATCAGGATGCACAACGGCAGGATGCCAATCACTTTTGAATATAATAATCTGAAAAATTGGGTGGACAAAATCGATCCTGTCATAGAATGAACTCTTTATCTCAATGCTTCCTTGCGAAATTTGGCACTGTCAATATCGACATTATATTTTAAACCTTTTAATATCAGCTCGGTTTTGCCTTTACCGTTTGCCAGTTCCATTTTCAGTTTATAAGGCGTCAATATACCATCAATTTCCTTAATTTTATAGTTTTCTAAGAACTTAAGGAATTTGCCTTTCTTATAAAAATCAACCCGGACCACGAAATAATCTGACTTGCGAACATAAAACGCCACTTTATCATAGACTTTTTCACCGACCTGCTTGACGCCTTCCACCTTATAACAATCCGCATCCACTGCTTTTTCTTCACCGAGCAGTTTATACGCATAATCATCAATATCTATTGACGTCAGGTCTTCATAATAAAAATGGGAATTCACAAAAGGTTTATCCCTTCCTGAAGAAACAATCCGTTTCACTTTCCCGGAAGACAGAGCCAGCCACTGGTCATCATCCCTGCCTTTATGAGAATGGGTCAGCAGCTTGATTTGAGTTGGCCTTATAAATGCAATCAATGCCTTGTCCTCATCATTTTCAAACTTCTTCATCTGGAGAATGAATTCTTTTTCCTGAACTGATCCGCCTTTATGGATCAGCATTAAAATTTTACTTTTTGCAGTATCCGGCTGTGCCAGAGCATCACTTTTTTCCATAATTTCACGTCCGGTCATTGCGTAAAGCGGATGACACATCGTTAAAACCAGCAAACAGGCAAATAAAATCTTTACTCTCATTTAAAAAACCCTCCTTATCAATAATGCTTACGGATGAAGACAATTAATCTCACTGACATCCGCATATTAAAATTTTCATAATAACCGTTTGGCGAAAAACATCACCTATCGTTAAGCCGTTTTTTTAACCAGACTGACATTGGTTAGTTTAATCGCACACGGCAAAACAAGCAACGCGCCAATTGTGGTTGCAACCATTGTAACTATCATCAACACGCCAAACAGGATCAGCGGTTTAAACGTTGACAATCCCATCACCGAAAACCCGAAGATCAGCGCCATGGACGTAAACAGAATCGCTTTTCCGGCAACTTCTAAGGTATGCTGAATGGCTGTGTTCATATCTTCGCCTAAATTGCGATAATACCGGAATGTATTTAAAAAATGGATGGTGTCATCCACACCGATACCGATGGTGATTGTGGCAATCGTGGATGTCGCTACATCTAAGTAAATACCAAACCACCCCATAATTCCAAAATTAAAAATCACAGCAACGCTCATCGGTATCAGCGAAAGCAAACCCGCCTTAAAATCTCTTAAAAGGATCAGAATCATAATGCCGATGACCAGCAGTGTTAACATCAGGCTCTTGATCTGACCGTCTACAATATATCCGGCACTCTGGACCATAAGAGATGGATGGCCGGTTATTTTATAAGAATATCCGGGAGGAAGTGTCTGGTCCAGATGCTCTGAAATCTTTTTGAAAATATGTTCCATACCAAGTGTTCCGAGCAGCGTATCTCCATCTTCGCCCAATCTGGCCAGTACATTACACGCCTGAAATTCCGTATCCACATAAGGTTCAAACTGGTCTATCCGACCGTCGGAATTGTCATCATCATCAGAATATATTTCCAGATAATCCGCGATATCCATATTGCAGGCCGGATTACAAAAACTTTCCGTATCATCATTATTCATGGCCATATTCATGGTTTTTAAGAAATCAGGAAAGGCATCGGTCCTGCCAATGCATAAATCTTTGTTTTCTTCCGCTTCCAGCCATGCACGAAAATCAAAAACCGTATTCAGATATTCGGTACACTTGACACCGTCCGGCTTGCCTGAATCGATGATGATATTAAATCCCCACCGGCCGCCATATTTGTCACTGATCGTTTTCGCACTGGTGCGAATATAATTATCTTCTTTAAAGTTTCGTAATAATTCCGTATCCACTTGTATTTTGAATAATCCAATAAATGAAACAACCAGTAAAATCAGTACCACGGCCAGTACTTTTTTATAATGATAAAGTGCGCCGATTGACATCAAACGAATAATCCGGTCAATCACCGGAGAGTTAACCCCCTTTCGATTACTGAATCTGGCACCGCCTGGTTTATGCGGCATCAGTATTAAGGCAGCCGGTATGACTGACGAAGAAATAAGTACGGCAAACATAATACCAATTGCGGAAAAAAGCCCCCATTCGCTGATGGCTGATATCTCATGGGTTGCCAGTGTCATAAAAGCGACAAACGTTGTAAGGCCGGTCAGAAAAACAGTCATTGAAATATGTCCCATGGCATGCTGAAGGCCGTCTGTTTTTCCTTCTTTCGTTATCAGATTATAATCCGCATAATACTGATTGAGAATATGAATGGCATACGAACTGCCCACGGCAATCATTAAAACCGGAATGGATGTGCCCACGGTCGTGATTTTAGCACCCAGATGCCCCATTAACCCGAGAATCCATAAGGATGCCATTGACAATGTCACAAATGGAAGGATAACGCCTCTGATGGACTTAAAATTGATAAAGAAAATAATAACAACAACAAGCATCACCAGCGGTATCAGCCGGGATAGATCCTGCTGCATATAGTTATTGATCCAGATATAGATCAGCGGCTGACCCTGGGAGATGATGTTTAACTTGTCATGGCTGTTAACGATTTCAAGTATTTCTCTGGCAATGGGATCGGAATTGGACCCATCCTTAAAACGGATCACAATTCCCAGATCTGTAATATTCCCTTTGTCATCTGCGACATATATCCCTTGCTCAAAAACGGGATTACGCCTTAATTTTTCAATAAATATCTGAAATTCTGTATCGGTCCTTGGCAGGAGTCGATTGCCGGCAGAATCTGTCTCAATCAGCTCAATGGTTTCCAGTGAATCATCTTCACCGGTAATGTCTTTTGAGGTTAAGGGCGAAATTATATCATCGATCATTTCAACAGACTTCAACTCATTTGACGTCACCACCGCAGACTTTAATTTTCTTTTTGTACGGCTGCTTAGCAAGCCGGCGTCTCCACCGATAAGTTTAAGCTTGCGTGCGAGCAATCGTTTATAAGCCGGATCATCAATAAAATGATTCAATAACGCTTCTGCGGTGACAGCCTGGTCTGCCAGTAACCGATCCAGCTGCGCTATTCTCTGTTGCTCCTGTGCTGGCTTATAGTCCTCAAATTCTTCAAGATCGATGATCAGATCGTTGATACGTCTAAACGTCTCATACTGCCATAAATTTTTATCAGTAATATCTAAAATGACAAACGTGTCACAATCGCCATAAATCTCTTTTACTTGCTCGTAATTTTTATATGCGATATCCGAAGTCGGCAAAAATGCAGTTATGGATGTATCGAATTGAAGCTTAAGCATACCGGAAGCAAGCATGATCGTTACAATTAAAAAAACAACCAGCACCCAAACCGGCCTTTTTAAAACAAAGCGAATATATCGATCCATTAAAAACCTTTTAAAAAATTTCAATCATCTTTACGACTGATATGTCAGTCACTCTAAAATGGTAAAACATACCTTAAATCATGCGAATATGCCATTGTTTTTTTTAACCGGATCGATATCTTAGTTTTTCTTTGCAAAAAGCGGAATAAGCGTTTTGATACGGCTGTAGGCTGGCGTTTCCTGATCCTGGACCAATCTGATTTTAGTCAATTTAATGGCAGCAGGCAAAACAAGAAGCGCACCCATGGTTGTTGCCACCATGGTAACGGCCATTAAGAGACCAAAAAGCATCAATGGCTTAAACGTCGATAATTCCAGCACAGAGAAACCGAAAATCAGGGCAAGAGATGTAAAAATAATTGCTTTTCCGGCAACCTGCAGGGTCTTTTCAATAGAAGCATCCACATCCAACCCCTGTTTGCGGTAATATCGGAAGGTATTTAAAAAATGAATGGTATCATCCACGCCGATACCGATGGTAATTGCGGCAATAATAGATGTGGCAATATCCAAATGAATTCCGAACCAGCCCATGATGCCGAAATTGATAATCACCGCAACACTCATGGGTATTAGTGAAAGGATTGCTGCCCGGATATCTTTAAGTAACAAGAAAACCACAAAACCAACCACCAGCAAAGTTAATAACAAGCTCTGTACCTGGCCATTAACGATATAATCAACACTTTTAATCAGCATCAGGGGATACCCCGTGATTTTAAAAGTATACTCAGCCGGCAGGGTTGCCGAAAGATGTTCTGAGATACGCTTTAAAATATGCTTCAGACCGGCTGTTCCCAGCAAGCCATCACCATTCTGCCCCAGGCGTGTCATGACATTGCAGGTTCTGAAATCCGGATCGATATAGGATTCAAAACTGTCCACCCGGCCGTCAGAGTTTTCATCTTCACCCGAATAAATCTCAAAATAATCCAGGATATCCATATCCGAATCCGGAACCTTAAAAAATGCCGGATCATCATTATTCATTGCCATGTGCATGGTTTTGATAAAATCCGGAAAAGCATCGGTTCTTCCAATGCATAAATCACTATTTTCTCCACATGCCGTCCAGTTTCTGAAATCAGATACGGATTTTAAGTAATGGGCATTTTTAACGCCATCGGTCTGACCGGAATCAATCAGCACGTTAAACCCCCACCGCCCGCCGAATTTTTCCTCAATCAGCTTGGCACTGGTTCGAATAAAATTATTCTCTTTAAAATAATACAGCAGCTCGGTTTCCACCTTAAGACGAAACATGCCGGCGATAGAAAGGACCATCAAAACCAGAACAACAGCCAAAACTTTTTTATAGTGATAAAGCGCGCCGGCAGTCATCCAACGAATCAGTCGGTCAATGATCGGGGAGTTTAAACCGGTTTTTCCCATGACACGCCCGTTATCCTTATTATGGGGCATCAGCTTCAGGCCGGCAGGAATAATTGAAGAAGATATCAGCACCGCAAAAACAATTCCCAAAGCTGAAAAAATCCCCCACTCCCGGATCGCTGAAAGCTCATGGGTGGCAAGGGTTAAAAATGCCACAAATGTTGTCAAACCGGTCAACAGTACAGTGACCGATATATGCCCCATAGCATGACGCAGACCCACGGATTTACCTTTTTCAGTGATAAAATTATAATCTGCGTAATACTGATTGAGTATATGAATGGCGTAGGAACTTCCCACTGCAATCATCAGAATTGGAATGGAAATCCCCACGGTGGTAATTTTTATCCCCAGATGCCCCATCAACCCGAGAATCCATAAAGTTGCCATGGATAATGTGACAAACGGCAAGACCACCCCGCGAACGGATTTAAAATTAATAAAAAATATAATGATCGCCACCAGCATCACCAGAGGTACCAGGCGCATCAAATCCTGCTGCATAAAATTATTAATCCAGATCAAAACCACCGGTTCTCCCTGGGGAACAATATCCAGTTCATCATTAAACTCTACGATATCAAGAATTTCACGGGCAATGGGATCCGAGTTAGAGATATCAAGAAACCGGATAATAACACCCAGATCCGTTATATTACCGGCCTCATCGGTTGCATAAATACCTTTTTCGAATACCGGGTTGCGGCGCAAATTTTCGATAAATGCTTGAAATTCCGAATCTGATTTCGGCAGGATACGATTGCCGTCATCATCTGTTTTCACCAGTTCAATGGTTTCCAGCATATCGTCTTCACCGATAATATCCTTCATGGTAATCGGTGACAGAATTTCATTGATCATTTTCCGGGACTTCAGGTCATTGGCCGCTTCAATAAGCGAAATTATTTTGCGTTTTTCTCTGGCACTTAACGGATTTTCAAGCGCAGTGACCTTTTCGATTTTCCTCTTCAACAAACGGAAAAAACCTGTGTCCCGGGAAAATTTTGCAATTAGTTGACTTCCGGTGACAGATTCGGAAATGAGAAGTTGATTGAGCTGATTCATTCTCGTTTTTTCAAGAATCGGATCAAAATCCTCAAACTCTTCGATATCAATGATCAGATGATTAATTTTTTCAAAGGTATCCGGATGGAATAGATTCTCATCCGTAACAGAAAGAATGACAAACGCATCACAACCGCCATAGATTTCCTTGATGCGGTCGTAATATTTATATTCCGGGTCGGATGTGGGCAGCAGTGTTGAAATGGTCGTATCAAACTGGAGCTTTGTCATTCCGACTCCTAAAATGACCGTTACAATAAAAAAAGCCACCAGCACAATCACCGGCCGTTTTAAAACAAACCCGATATATCGATCCATTTCCAACCTCTTTAAAAAGGATTAATGCGTATTAAAAAATTAAATCCAGATTCTGCGACTGATGTGTCAGTCACCAGTTCCTCAAAAAAATATTATTAATTATGGCGTCGATGAGAAAATCATTGCAGGCGCTGTTATCCATTTAAAACAGTAAGATTCGATGGGTGTTCGGGTCGTGACTGACGCATCAGTCACGACCCGAACAAAAAAACGCCATCTTTTTCAGCACTTATTTCCCTTACTACCTGCTTAATCAAATTCTTATCTTTCAATTTTGAATAATTGATTTTTTATTCATTCTGTATATAATCGAATAAATTTGAAATCCAGCATGACTGATACGTCAGTCATGCCCAATATGACCGAACGGAAATATAAATGCAAGAAAAAAATGCTCAGGTAATTACTATAAACCCTGCAGGAGTATCCACCTATGATGAATAGCTATCTGAACCTGATTTTAAAACGCCCTCTCATCCCGATACTTGGCCTGATATTGATCTCCGTTTATCTATCTCTTGGCATTTTAAAAATCCAGCTTGACAGCTCCATTGAATCCTTTATGCCGAAACATGACGCAGAATACATTGAATATTCCAAAATTAAAGAAATTTATGGAGATAATGACCGGTTTATACAAATTTCGGTTACTCACAAAAACCTTTGGACGGCTGATGCGCTTAATTCAATAAATAAATTTCTTATCGATATCGAAGAGTATAAGGATTTCGAAAAGATTAAAGAAGACAGCCGTATGGAGAAATTTCATGCGGCAACACATCAATTACCTGTCAAATTTGATAATATTCTGGTTCAGTTTAAAAATGACCGGCCATTTTTGCGATTTCTGAAAAGAAAAGCCCCTCACGATTTGCAGACGCAGGAAAACCTGAATAAAAAAGATATCAAAACCATTGAAAAACTAATTCTTCATGATCTGGATATTAAAGAAAGCAATATCATTGACACCATTTTATCGCCCATATCAGCCAAGGATATCAGTGGCGCAAACGACAGTCTTGAAACCTATGATCTGATAGAATGTGATGAGAACGGGCATCGGATTATTCCCCAAACTAAATCGGATATTGACGCATTCAAACAGCGTCTGACAAAAAATCCGGCATATGAAAAACGGCTTTACGCGATCGATTCGGAGACAGGGAAAATATCTGATTTATCTGTCCTGATAAAATTCGCCGGCACCCTGCCCCGGGAAGAAATTGTCTGTGCCATCATGAGCATTATCGATGCATATCCTGAACTGGAAATATACATTTCCGGTGTGCCGTATGTGGCAAAGAATTTTAACAGCTATATGCAAAAGGATTTATTCAGGAATGTCCCGCTGATACTTTTAGTGGTTACCATTATATTCTACCTGAACTTCAAATCACTACGGGGTGTCTTTTTACCGCTTGCCACACTGGGGATGGCCCAAATCTGGACAATCGGGCTGATGGGGCACTTAGGATATAAAATCACATCCGTAGGCATCACCCTCCCGCCGCTCCTGATCGCGGTGGGCAGCTCATATGCGATTCATGTGTTAAACCAGTATTATACGGATTTCAAACTAATCCTGCCGGATAACCGGCGGCCCGGTATCAAAACCGCCATGACGCATATTTCCATCACTGTTTTTTTAGCCGGTTTTACCACATTTGCCGCGTTCATTACCCTTGTGACCAGCCACGTATCCGCTATTCAGGAATGGGCGGTATTTTCAGCGGTGGGTGTTTTGCTTACTGTTTTTATATCCATCACACTCATTCCCTGCGTTCTGGCGATGCTCCCCCATAAGTTTCCCAGATCCCTGATGGGAAAAGGCGAAACCCGGAAAGTCACATTTGTGGACAAACTTTTGGTCATCACCGCTAAAACCGCTATTACACACCCCAAGAAGATTTATGTGGTTGTCGGAATCATCCTTGCCGTATCCATTGCCGGAATCTGTCGGTTAAAAGTGGATACTGATATCCTGCATTATTTTAAAAAAGATGATCCGGTCAAACAAAATGTAATCATTGCCGGTGATAAATTCGGCGGGGGCTGGGGTTTCAGCATAATTATCGATTCCAGGCAAGCGGATGGCGTTAAATCACCGGAGTTTTTAAACACCATTGAATCGATCAGAGAGTGGCTGGAGGCTGATCAAAACGCGGATCTCAATATCGGCAGAACCGATGCGTTTTCGGATTTTATTAAACGAATGCACATGGCCATGAACAACGATGATCCGGACTATTTTAGAATACCGGAAACCCGCATGGACATAATGGATTACCTGGAGATCTATTCCGGGGATGACGATGATTCAGACGGTCGTATTGATGAGTTTGAGACCTTTGTAGATTCAGATTTCCAGCAGAACAACATCCTTGCCCGGCTGACCCATAAAACCACTGAAGGTGTCGGTACAATGGAAGTCAAACGAATTCTCAATAAAATTGAACAGCACCTGGCCCAAACTCTGCCGGACGGGTATTCCTTTGCCATCACCGGTTATCCTGCCATCGAGGTGCAACTGGCCCATTATGTTGTTACCGGTCAATTGACTGGCCTGCTTTTGTCGCTCTTTATTGTCGCCTTTGTCATTATGCTTCTGTTTAAAAAATTCGCCGCCGGGCCTCTGGCACTGATTGATATGGGGGTCACGATAATCATCAATTTCGGGATTATGGGATGGTTCGGGATTCATCTGGATATGGTCACATCGATCATTGCTTCCATCACTATCGGTATCGGCGTAGATGACACCATCCATTTTTTAAATACCTATAGACATTACAAACATAAGGATATCAGCGTATCCAGTGCCATTGAAAAAACATTGTATGTTGCCGGCAAAGCCATTGTCTTTACTTCTCTTGCGCTTACCGGCGGGTTCCTCGTTCTGATAACATCAAACTTTCAGCCGATCCTCTTATTCGGCCTCCTGATATCTCTGACCATGATCAACACGACCATTGGTTCGATCCTGCTGATACCGTCGGCAATTAAATTAACGGGCATCGAACTGGATTAAACTGTCTTTGATTTCTCGATTTTTATCTTAAACTGACGGCTGATGATTTCATTAAGCGGACGGCCGAATACAAAATCAAGCATATCAGGTGCAATCTTACCTTTTTCTGTTACAATACTTCGTAAATGAAAATCATAATTAACCATTTCCGTAAGAACGGATGCCGCATTGGCATCCCCTGTTTCCCGGTCTTTGACCAGAGCCTGAATTCTATCAAGATCGCATTCAGCTTCATGGGTGTTCACAAGGTCTTTTAGCCAGTCAGCCTTTTCCAACACCAATGACCGGGTGAGCCGGTTTTGGTCATACAACGCTGCGATTTTATCTGAATTCCAGCATTCCATCGCCCGGCATTCAAAGGGGCGTTTATCATATATTTCACATGATGCGTCCACATCATTATAATACATGCAGAAACTGTCATCCGGACGGCTTTTAATTTTGATAATTTCAATCGGCAGGCAGATCAGCCCGCCAGTGACATTATTCCGGGCGAGCTCCCCTTTTCGGATGGTATACAAAGATGCCAGCGGGATGCTGCCGGCATCAATAAGTTGCTGATCCTCAAAATGCAGTGCGGGTCCGCCTTTTTTACAGCACGTACCGCAACGCTGGCATTCTGCAAAGCCCTGATTATTTAAAGAATCCATAAAATACCAATTTGATATAGAATAAATAAATAAGGAGGCCGTTTGAAAATCAAACGGCCTCCTTTCAATTAAAGGATAGTTAAACGATCAACCATCAGGATATTATTCAGCTTTTTCGGGATCATTACAAACTGCTCCCGGGTCTGCCATCGCCTTGAGCGAAGAATAGCGAGTGTTCGCCTCTTCTTCAATCTGGGCCCGGAGCTTTTTAGATTCTTCCGGAAACGTTTTTTCCAGAGAGGCAAATCGATTCTCCCCGCCTAAAAATCCCTGGATGCTTCCGTCAGGTTCTTTGGATTCTAAAACAAACGGATTTTTCCCCTCTTTTTCCAATTCCGGGTTGAATCTGTACAGCGGCCAGTAACCACTGATTACCGCCTGTTTTTCTTCTTCCTGACTTTTTCCCATGCCTTTCTTTAAGCCCTGGTTAATACATGGCGCGTAGCAGATAATCAGAGACGGTCCGGGATAGCTTTCTGCTTCCAAAAAAGCCTTAAGCATCTGCTGCTTGTTGGCCCCCATGGAGACAGATGCCACATAGACAGATCCGTATGTCATGGCGATTTTGCCCAAATCCTTTTTACCTATTTTCTTACCGGAAGCGGCAAACTTGGCCACTGCCCCGGTGGGCGTTGCCTTGGAAGCCTGGCCGCCGGTATTGGAATACACTTCCGTATCCATTACCAGAATATTGATGTCTTCGCCGGATGCAATGACATGATCCAGGCCACCAAATCCGATATCATAGGCCCAGCCGTCTCCGCCAAACGCCCAGATGGATTTTTTAACCAGCAAATCAGACATGTCATAGATGGATTCCATCAGACTGTCACCTTGCATATCTCCGAGCAATGCCTCGACCTGTCGGCCGTATTTCTGGGATGCTTCCGCATCATCCGCCCCGGCAAGCCAGGCTGTCATGGCTTCTTTTAAATCTTCCGGAATGTCTGTCTCAATCGCGTCTTTGACCAAATTCTTGAGCCGGTTTCTCTGCTGGTTAATTGAGATACTCATGCCGTAACCGAATTCTGCGGCATCTTCAAACAATGAACTCCCCCAGGCCGGGCCATGTCCGTTTTTATTCGTACAATACGGTGTTGTCGGTGCCGATGCCCCCCAGATGGAACTGCAGCCGGTTGCATTGGCGATAATCATTCGCTCGCCAAACAGCTGGGTCAAGACTTTCACATAAGACGTTTCACCACACCCGGCACACGCACCGGAGAACTCCATCAACGGTTGCTGGAACTGGCTGCCCTTAACGGATTCCCTTTTTACCAGGTCATCCATTACCGGCAGTGTGTCTGAGAATTCCTGGTTGGGCACCTGAAGCGGTGTTTGCGTCGCTATCGGTCGCATGACCAGAGCCGGTTTCTTGGCCGGACAGATATCCGCACAGTTTCCGCATCCCTGGCAATCCAGCGTATTGACCTGGATTCTGAACTTGTATTCTTTAAGCTCTTTTCCAATAGCCTGTTTTGTTTCAAATGTTTCCGGAGCTTCACCGGCTTCCTCATCAGTCAACAAAACCGGACGGATACATGCATGGGGACAGACAAAGGCACACTGGTTACACTGAATACAATTTTCAGGAACCCATTCCGGTACATTGATCGCTACACCGCGTTTTTCATACTGAGACGTTGCCACCGGAAAAACACCATCCGGTTCAAACGCACTAACCGGCAGAGCGTCCCCTTTCTGATCCTGCATGGGTTTCATGACATTTTTTACAAAATCAGGAAGATCCGCATCCGCAGCAACGCTCGCAGCATCCGCAGCACCCCATGATAACGGCACATCAATTTCCTTCAGGTTCTCAAGTGTCTGGTCCACCGCATCCATGTTCATCTGGACGATTTTATCACCCTTTTTGCCATAGGTCTTTTTGATATCCGCTTTTAAAAATGCCACGGCTTCTTCAAACGGCAACACTTTGGCCAGGCTGAAAAACGCTGTCTGCATGATCATGTTAATCCGCGTACCAAGCCCGACGGCTTCGGCAATTTTGATCGCATCCACAGTATAGAATTTTAATTTCTTTTCAACGATGGTTTTACGCATGGCGGCCGGCAGTGCTGTTTCCATGTCATCCTGTGACCATGGCGAATTCAGCAAAAAGGTTCCGCCTTCTTTAATGCCTTCCAGCACATCATAAATTTCAACATAATTGGATTTATGGCAGGCCACAAAATCCGCATCACTAACCAGGTACGTCGACTGGATCGGCTGATCCCCGAAACGCAAATGCGAAACCGTAATACCACCGGATTTTTTGGAGTCATAGGCAAAATACCCTTGCGCAAACATGTCGGTATTATCACCGATAATTTTAATCGCGCTTTTGTTGGCACCAACCGTTCCGTCAGATCCAAGACCCCAGAACTTGCACTGGACCGTACCTTCCGGAGAGGTTTCAAATTTATCATCCACCGGCAGAGACTGGTAGGTAACGTCATCATTAATACCCACCGTAAAATGATTCTTCGCCTTCACAGACCGCATGTTGTCAAAAACCGCCTTGACCATGGCCGGGGTGAACTCTTTAGAACCCAGGCCATATCGACCCCCGGTAATCTCGGGCATTTGTCCGAATTCTTTAAATGCAGTGCAAACATCCATGTATAACGGATCACCGATGGCTCCTGGTTCCTTGGTCCGGTCAAGCACCGTAATATGTTCTACCGTAGATGGGATAGCACTAAGAAAATGATCAATGGAAAACGGCCGATACAACCGGATCTTAACCAGCCCTAAGCGCTCACCTTTGGCATTTAATGAATTAATTACTTCTTCAATGGTTTCTGTTGAAGACCCCATCGAAATGATAATACGTTCCGCTTCCGGATGCCCCACATAATCAAACAATTTATACTGGCGACCGGTCAGGGCAGCCACTTTCGCCATGGATTCTTCAACAATTGTCGGGATCTGATTATAAAACGGATTTGCCGCTTCACGGCCCTGGAAATAGATGTCCGGGTTCTGGGCGGTTCCCCGAACGTGGGGATGTTCCGGATTCATAGCACGTGCACGGAACTCACGGATAGCGGCATGATTCACAAGTGAATTAATATCTTCATAATCAATCAGTTCAATCTTTTGAATTTCAGAAGAAGTTCGAAAACCATCAAAAAAATGAAGAAACGGCAAACTTCCTTCAATGGCCGACAAATGAGAAACCAGTGCCAGATCCATTACTTCCTGAACTGATCCGGAAGCCAGCATGGCAAACCCTGCCTGACGAACACTCATCACATCACTATGGTCCCCAAAAATAGACAGCGCATGTGCGGAAAGGGCGCGTGCCGATACATGGAACACACAAGGCAACAGCTCACCGGAAATCTTATACATATTCGGTATCATGAGCAAAAGCCCCTGGGATGCCGTAAAGGTCGTGGAGAGCGTACCGGTCGCCAGGGCACCGTGGACCGCACCGGCGGCCCCGGCTTCAGACTGCATTTGCTTAACGTTTAATGTCTGGCCAAAAATATTTTTCCGGCCCTGGGCGGACCATTCGTCCGCGATTTCTCCCATTGAGGTCGAAGGGGTGATTGGATAAATTGCTGCAACATCACTCATGGCATAAGCCACGTGCGTTGCTGCAGTATTTCCATCGATTGTTTTCATCTTCTTAGCCATAATAAAATACTCCGTAGATAAAAAAATTTATTGATTTAGAGTCGCTAAAAAGCAATAGCGATCCTGAAAAACAAGGGAAAGACAAAAAAATTATCTGAAAATAAATATTATGTAAAGAATAATTTTTAAACAAATTGACAGGGGAAAATGAAAAAATTTTGATTAATGTGATTTACAGACGTAATTCAAAAAGAAGAGAAAAGAGGTCAACACCCCATAATCGAACATTCATAAACCATCTGATGCGGTTGATATGGATGAATCTGATTTGCTCAAATTTACGGAAGTGCCAAACCGGCTGAAAAAAACAAATCCAGGCAATGCAGATTTATTCAGAAAATCAACGATTATTGCAAAAAATAGCCATTTTAAGCCAATTTTAAAAACACCGATTGCCCGGCAAAATCACTTTTAACAGTTTTTGAGAAAGGAATTAATGATGGTCCTGAAATACGTACCAGTATTGATATGCTATTCTACTTTATATAAAAGATCAATATATTTCTCCATCATATCCTCCACAAGACCGCGAAACGGTATGGTGGCAGCCATGCCATAGACCGGTGCCATTTCCCCCTTTTCATCCGGATTGGCTTTTACAAATTCAACAGATGCTTTTAAATCTTCAATAAACCGTTCCGCCACTCCGGCACGGGTGTGCCGAAGGGTCACGCAGATATGAACACAAGCCGGTTTGTGAAGACCGTTTAAGCTCCACCCTTTCTGCCCCATCTGGTCCATCACCTGGTAAATATTTAATTGATCAGACGCAAACGCAATCACCCACAAAGGATCACCGAGAATTTTAAGTTCAGAAATCTGATTAATACCTTCTTTTATAATGGATGCGGTTCCAATAATTTTTTTGGTGGCATCCATATACCCTTTTTCACCAATGGATACCATAGCTGCCCAACAGGCAGCACTCAGCGCCCCCGGACGACTACCGGCAAATGTGGGAGAAAAATACAGCCCTCCCGGCCAGTCGGTAATGGTAAAATACTGGTACCGTCTTAATTCAGTGCCGCGATATAAAATAACCGATGTTCCTTTTGCCGCATATCCGTATTTATGGGTATCTGCGGAAATAGAAGTCACTCCCGGCAACCGGAAATCAACGGTTGGAATATTATATCCCAGTTTTTCCGCCCACGGCACCACGAATCCGCCCAGACAGGCATCCGTATGAAAGCCGATCTTTTTTTTCCGGGCGAGTTCAGACAATTCTGCTATGGGGTCAATTACACCGTGGGGGAAACACGGGGACGAGCCGACAATGACAATGGTATTTTTAGTCATCGCCTTTTTTGTGGCTTTCACATCCGCCCGGCAATCAGGACCGACGGGAATATGAATAATCTTGATGTTAAAATACTGGGCTGCCTTATCAAATGCCGCATGAGCGGTCACCGGCACAATCATTTCCGGGCGGGTGATTTTTTTTTCTTTTAAAGCCCGGTCCCGGTAAGTTTTCATGGCCAGCAATATACTTTCCGTGCCGCCGGAAGAAACCACACCACAGATGTCATCATCTGTTTTATTAGCCCCTAGCATGGTCGCTGTCATGGAAACGATTTCCGACTCAAATTTGGTTGCACTCGGCCAAATATCAGAATGCAGCGGATTGCTCTGGGAATTAAACCCATAAATTTTATTTAAAAATTCAATGTGATCCGGATCCCCGTGATACACGGCACCGGACACATATCCGTCTTCCCACGACGAGGCTTCCTTTTCATGAATATCTTCCATCAATGAGATAACATCATTTTTTCCCAAACCTTTTTCCGGCAGTGCTGCAAAGCTTTGTACTTTATCCTTATATGGCTTGAGAGAACCTTCCAGTTCTGCCATCATTGTGTCTAACTCTTTTTGAATGGTTTTTTTGACAAACGGAATATCCTTGATGGTATTAAATACCCGGGTGGCAATCCCCTGGGGAAGACGGGATAAATATTTGTCCATAATTGTTTGAATGTCCAATGGTCCCTCCTGGCAACAGGCTGTTAAAAAACTGACGTTTTCAACAACCTGTTAAACCCTGTTCAGTCGAGTGTAGGCCCGACGATTCCGCTTATAAATATTTTTAAATTCTTTAAACATCCGATCATAGATGCCGGTATGGTCCGAATTCGGAGAATACACTTTTCCGACTTCCACAACATCAGCAACTTCATCAAAGCTCATATATCCCAACCCCACAGACGCTAAAAATGCAGCGCCCCGGACATTGGCAAGAATGGGTTTTTTAATCTGGAGTATTTCCCGGTTGAAGATATCCGCATGTATCTGGCACCAGATATCCGATGACGCCCCGCCGCCAATCATCCGGACAGTCTCCAGTCGACGTTTGACAAATTTTTCCACTGCTTCCAGCAGCCAGCGGCCGTTAAACGCGACCCCTTCCAAAACTGCACGGACCATGTGTTCCCGGGTAGTTTCAAGGGACTGGTTGAAAAAACCGCCGCGAACATATTTATCATCTATTGGGGTTCGTTCGCCATAAAGCCACGGCGTAAAAATAATTCCGCCGCTGCCCGGGGCAATCTTATCCGCCATTTGATCAAATATCTGATAAACATTTGACGGACATTCACCCACCAGCAGGTCATCTTTATGGAAAAATATATTATCCCGTAAAAATGTCAGGCAGGCGCCGGCAGTCTCCTGTTCATTGGCTACAAAGTATCTGCCGGGAATGGCAGACGGCAAAGACGCAATGCCTTGGAAAATGTCCGTCTTCTTAAAGGGCACATGACAAGTCAGCCAGGATGAGGTGCCAATATAAAAGTGGGCATCATAATCAGCCACACCACCGGAACCGATTGCTGCTGCCTGAACGTCAGGGGTTCCGAGAAGTACCTCGACATCCGGTCGTAAACCAAGTTCTTCAGCTACTTCCTGTTTTAACGGGCCTAAAATATCTGTCGCCTGTTTTAAGTCCGGCAATTTTTCCTTATCAATGGTCGACATGCGAATAAGGCCGTCATCATAGGTGATATTGTTGATGTCCCGGTTGTCTGTTACCCAGTGAAGCGTAATCGAATCAAAAGAGGCTGCGAATTTTCCGGTCAGCCGCAGGTTGATATAATCTTTGGGCTCCAGAAACTTATAGGTTTTATGATAAATATCCGGCCGCTGATTTTTAAGATACAGAATATGGGCAATGGAGTCTTTTCCGGAATGGCTGGGGGCCCCGCCGGTAAGACGCAGCCAACGCTGTATTTTGGATATGCCATATCCTTCAAGTTTAATCAGGCCGTCTGATATTTCCTTCACATACTCGCTGCCGCGAGAATCCAGCCAAATCAGGGCATTTGCCAAATGATCCCCGTTTTTGTCCACCGCCACTGTGCCGGACCACTGGGTGGAACAGCTGATGGCAATAATATCTTCGTTTGGAACCAGTTTTTTATTTAAAATGATCTTAAATGTTTCAAGAATAGATTGCCACCACTCTTCCGGGTCCTGTTCCGCGCCGCCGTCCGGCATCAAATGCAGTGCATTCGCAACAAACGCATAGTCAATTACTTCGCCTTTGGTGCTCACCAGTGCTGACTTCGGGCCGGAAGTACCTAAATCAATGGCAAGGATATACTTGTCTTTATTTTTCGGCATAATCTTTTTAAGTGTCTCTGATGTCAATGAAATGTTGTATGGGGAAATAAAGTATAATGATCGACTTAAGCATAAGTTACCGTATGAAATCCTTATTTAGTCTCTGAACGAAAACCCTGAATCCAGGCTGTCATTACGAGAAGTGAGGAACGAACGACGAAGTAATCCCCTGTCGATAAGGAGATTGCTTCGGTCGTACCTCCCTCGCAATGACA